>JBBSKS010000036.1:0-16292 GCA_038256095.1 Actinomycetales bacterium
CAGACAGGCCCGGCCATCGCCCTCGCCACCGCTGCGGAGATCGCGGAGCTAGACGAGGAGGGCCAAGCCTTAGCCGCTGAGCTGCGCCAACGTGGCGCGCAGGTCACGGCCGCCGTCTGGGACGACCCGGGCGTCGCTTGGACCGATTTCGAGCTCGTCGTGGTCCGCTCCACCTGGGACTACGCCCTGCGCCGCGATGAATTCGTCGCCTGGGTGCAGGGCCTCTGCGGCAGCATCGCCAATAACGCCGACACCCTCGCGTGGAGCACCGACAAGCACTACCTACTCGACCTCGCCGACCACGGAGTGCCGATCGTGCCCTCAACGTTCATCGAGCCTGGCCAGCCGAGCACGCACGACCTTCTGAAGGTTGAACACGTCGTGAAACCAGCAATCTCGGCGGGCTCCAAGGACACTCTGCGCCTGCGCCCGGAGGAAGCCGAACGCTCGATCGCCCACGTTGAGAGCATTACCGCCAGCGGCCGCACCGCCCTCATCCAGCCCTACCTGCCACGCATCGACACCGACGGCGAGACCGCCCTGCTCTACTTCGACGGCCAGTTCTCCCACGCCGTCTGCAAAGCGGCCATCCTCAAACCGGGCGCCGGCCTCGTCGACGGACTCTTCGCCATGGAGGCCATCACCCCGCGCAAGCCAAGCGAAGCCGAACTCGCGGTGGCAGAAAAGGCGCTGGCCGCCATACCCGGCGGTGAAGTGCCGCTATATGCCCGCGTGGACCTGCTGCCCTCCGACGACGGCCCCATCCTCCTCGAGCTTGAGCTCGCCGAGCCGTCCATGTTCGTGCCGTATGCCGAGGGCTCAGTCCAGCGGTTTGCCGACGCCATCCTCGCCCGCGTCAGCAACCGCTAACCGCGCCACCAACCACTAAGCAGGCTCGACCGGAATCGGGCGAGCCAAGCCTTCAACGACTGAGGCCGTCGGCAGTGCCACTAACGAGCTAGGTGGGCACAGCACCTTCCGATCCCTCGACCCGCCGCCGACAATGACGCGCTCACGCGAAAGCACGGCCGCGTCGATCCACACCGGCACGTCGACGGGCAAGCCGAACGGGGTCACGCCGCCGATCTGCATACCCCCGGATCGCTCGATCGTGTCCTCGGCGCTGGCGAAAGAGGCTCGACGCGTCCCAAGACGTTTGCGCACCGCCCCGTTCACATCTAACCGGGTCGAGGCCAACACCACGCAGCACACCACGGGCCGCTCCGCCGACTTGCCGACCACCAAGATGGCGTTCGCCGAGTCGTCCAACGAATAGCCATACGCTTCGCAAAATTCAGCCGTGTCGGCAAGGTCTGGATCGCAAGCCACCATCTCGTGGTCAAGGCCGGCGAGGGCATCCCGCACAGGGTCTGTCATACCTGCAGTATTACGCTGCGCCATACCAACGCCTTGGAGGCTGCACAATGAGCGACACCCAGACCGAAGCCCGCACCGCTACCGACACGTTCGACGTGCACAACCCAGGCAGTGGTGAAGTGATCGGGACCTGGCCCGTGATGGGCGCCGAGCAGGTGCAAGCAGCCACCGACGCCGCCCGCGAAGCCGCAAAGTGGTGGTCGAGCTTGAGCTTCGCGACCCGTCGCAAACGCCTCAACGCCTTTCGCGCCATCATGGCCAACCGTGCCGACGAACTAGCCGATGTGGTCTCAAACGAGACCGGCAAGCCCTCCGGTGATGCCTTCCTCGAGATCGTTCTCACCCTTGGCCACATCGGCTGGGTGGGCGGCAACGCGGAACGCGTGCTTGGCCACCGTCGCACCAAGGGCAGTCTGATGTCTCCCCACCTGGCCGGCACGGTCGAGCACCGTCCCTTCGGCGTCGTCGGCGTCATCGGACCGTGGAACTTCCCGGTCTTCACCCCGATGGGCGCGATTGTCTCGGCTCTCGCAGCCGGCAACACGGTGGTTTTCAAGCCGAGCGAGCTCACTCCCGGCGTCGGCGCGTGGCTCGTAGACGCCTTCACCGAAGCCGTGCCCGAGCACCCCGTGCTGATCATGGTGACCGGCAAGGGCGAGACCGGCTCAGCGCTGGTGCGATCCGGCGTCGACAAGGTCGCCTTCACCGGCTCCACGGCCACGGCCAAGAAGGTGATGGCCGTCTGCGCGGAGTCGCTGACGCCGATGGTCGCTGAGTGCGGCGGCAAGGATGCCTTCATCGTCGATCAGGACGCCGACCTCGACGCCGCCGCTGAAGCCGCAGCTTGGGGCGGCTTGATGAACGCAGGTCAGGCCTGCATCGGCACCGAGCGCATCTTCGTGCACGAGCGGGTGTATGCCGACTTCTTGGCCAAGCTCGTCACTGCGGTTGACGGGGTGCACGCCGGGGCTGGCGGAGCCGAGAAGCTCGGCCCCATGACGCTTCCCTCGCAGGTCGGTGTCGTTGAGTCACACGTCGAAGACGCGATCAACCGAGGCGGCAAAATCGTGCTTGGTGGCCCCAACGCGCAGGGCCAGGTGGTGCAGCCGACGATGATGGTTGATGTCCCTGCCGACGCGCTCGCCAACCAAGAAGAAACCTTCGGGCCCACGCTGACAGTGCAGCCCGTAGCCGACATGGACGAGGCCGTCCGCCTCGCCAACGGCACCAAATACGGCTTGGCCGCGGTGGTCTTCGCTAAGGGCCAAGCCCAACACATCGCAGGTCGCCTGCGCGCAGGCATGGTGTCGGTGAATGCGGTATTCGCCACCGCAGAGTTGCCGTCCGCGCCGTTTGGTGGCGTCGGCGACTCCGGGTTTGGCCGCGTGCACGGTGAGGACGGGCTGCGCGAATTCGCCAACCCGCGCGTCGTGGTGACCAAGCGGTTCCCGGCTCTTTTCGCGCTCACAACCTTCGACCGCACCAAAAAGACCGAGGACATCCTGCGCACCGTGGTCAAGGTGGTTTACGGCCGCGGCTGACTCAGGCTGCGCGCGCCTCGTGAGCCTGGTGGCGTGAGCGACCGCCGCGCCACCACGACACGAGAAGCACTGTGCCGCCAATGATTGTGATCCCGAGATCGATCGGCGACATCAGATTTCCGTAGTGCGCGGGGTCCCAATAGCTGACCGGGCTCACAAAGCGATACGACCAGTTGAAAGGGAAGAAGACCAGCGGCCCGTCGTTGTGATGCACCGGGATGTCCATCGTGATGTGCAGCATGCAGCCGGCCGCGAACGCTTTCAGCCATCCAACCCGCGCTAGAAACCCGCGCCCCGCGAGCAAAAACAGCGCACCGACCACGATCGGTGAGTGCAGGGTGTTTTGCCCGATGATCCACAACGGTGAGTTATAAAACAGGTCGTCAAAGGCCAACTGAAACGTCTCACCGATGCTGAGTCCGCGAAAGAGCGGGTAGTAAGCGGCTGCTCCGGCGGTCAGCAGATATAGCGGAATGTCCGGCGCCGCTCCAGCAATCACAAAGGCGCGCCGGGCCGCCGGAGTCCCGAGGAAGCCGTGGCGCAGGCGCTCGTTGAACCGCGCCAGCAAGGCGTTGGTCACAATGTGCGTGGGGGTGATCATGATGACGAGGAGGCTACGCCCTGGGTATGCAGTCTCACGGGCCTAGGACCAGCGAGAGTGTGCGCTGGCCGATAGCCGCGATCACCGGGTCGTCGGTCGAGGCTCCCTGGCAGATCACCGAATGAGCGAGCGCATTGGCCTTGGCTCGCACCCAGGTCGCGTCGTCGCATCCACCTGCCACCTCCCGGAAGATCGCGCGCTCGGCGGGCTCGAACATCATCCAGGCCAAGGACAGATCAGCAGCCGGGTCGCCAGAGGTGAGGTCGCCAAAGTCGATCACCGCGCTAATCGCGCCGCCGCTGGTGATGATGTTGGCCGGGTGTAGATCGCCGTGCAGCCACACCGACGGCCCATCCCAGAGCGGTGCCGCCAACCCCTCGTTCCACGCGTCGTGACATTGCTGATGCAGGTGCGCTGGCGCGTTGTTGTTGATGCGATCCACCACCCGGGTATGCCGATCGGCCAGCGCCACGCCCCGCCACCGGCTGACCGGGGCATCAGCGGGGGCGGGCTGACTCAGCGCCGCGACGAAGCCGCCCAAACTTCGTGCCGCCGCCGCTGCATCGACGGGCGGCGCGGCGTGAGCGGTCGAGCCCGGCAGCCACGGCACGACCGTCCACGACCACGGAAACTCTTCGCTGGGCATGCCCACTCGCAGCGGCGCGGGGATCGGCAGCGGCAGCCGATGAGCGAGCAGCGGCAGCCACCGGATCTCGTGCTGGACCACCCCGGCGGACAAGCGGCGGCGAGGCAACCGAACGGCATACTCGGCGCCGAGGCGGAACACCGCGCTGTCCCACCCGCTAGCGACAAAACGCACCTGCAGCGACGCGAGATCGGGGTGCTGGGCGCTCAAGAGCCGAGACACCAGCGCCTCGGTGATCGAGAACTCAGCGGCGGGCTTCGTCTTAATTGGCACGAAACACCTCGGAGGGGACGGCTTGCCGAGCGGGGACTGGCGGTTAGAGAGCGGGCGACGAGAATCGAACTCGCGTATTCAGCTTGGGAAGCTGATGTTCTACCATTGAACTACGCCCGCGTGGTAGTGCCGGGGAAGTCTAACCGACCATTGGCAAAGGCATCCACCTCCCGCACAACGAACGCTAGTCTGTCTCCCGTGCTGCTCTCGGATCGCGACATCAATGCCCAAATCGACTCCGGTCGGGTGCGTCTAGACCCCTGGGACCCGCAGATGGTGCAGCCCTCCAGCGTGGATTTCCGCCTCGATCGGTATTTTCGGCTGTTCGACAACCACAAGTACCCGGTGATCGACCCGTCCCTGGATCAGCCTGACCTCACGCGCCTGGTCGAGGTCGAGCCCGACGAAACGTTCATCTTGCACCCCGGCGAGTTCGTGCTCGGCTCGACCTACGAGACCATCACGCTGCCCGACGACATCGCTGCCCGCGTGGAGGGCAAGTCGTCGCTCGGTCGCCTCGGCCTGCTGACCCACGCCACCGCCGGCTTCGTCGACCCCGGCTTCACCGGTCACGTCACGCTCGAACTGAGCAACGTCGCCACCCTGCCAATCGTGTTGCACCCCGGCATGAAAATCGGCCAGTTGTGCTTCTTCCAACTGTCCTCGGCCAGCGAGCACCCCTACGGCTCGTCCGTCACCGGCTCGCACTACCAAGGCCAGCGCGGCCCCACGGCCAGCCGCTCTTTCACGAACTTCAACCGCTCGCGAATCTAACGGGAGCGGATCTGACGGCACGGCATACCTGCGGGGTATGCCGTGTGGCCGCAGAGGTTGGAATAGTTCAGTGGGCGATCGCTTTATCGACTGAGCCACTCGCCCGTCGCGCACCCCGAACGAAGGACTCCATGAACTGCGCCCATGCGCTCGCCGCTGCTCTGGTCGCAGGGCTGGCTTTATCGGCCTGCGCGGGTTCCGACATGTCCCCCTCGGGCACTTCACACGGCGACGACGGCAGCAGCACCAGCGGCATCGGCGACGTCATCACGGTCGCGTCTGCCAACTTCCCCGAAGCAGCGCTGCTCGCCGAGATCTACACCGCGGCCCTCGAAGGCGAAGGCATGATGGTCGAGCAACGGCTCAACATCGGCACCCGCGAGATCTACCTCGCCGGGCTCGAGGACGGCTCCATCGACCTTGTCCCCGAATACGCTGGCGCGTTGACGCTGTTCCTGAACCCTGAAGCGACGGCAGCCGCGCCCTTCGAGGTGTATGCAGAATTGCAGGCCGCCCTGCCCGAGCACCTTGTCGTGCTGGAACCGTCCGAAGTGGAAGATAAAGACTCGATCGTGGTCACCAAGGCGACAGCGACCGAGTACGGGTTGGCGGCCATCGGGGACCTAGGACCCGTGGCCGATGAGTTGGTGCTCGGCGGTCCTCGAGAATTCGAGACGCGCCCCGACGGCGTGCCTGCACTGCGCGAGGTCTACGGGTTGGAGTTCTCGGCATACCGGCCCCTTGCCGCTGGCTCGCCCCTATTGATGCGGGCGCTCGCCGACGGTCAGGTCGATGCGGCCAACATTTACTCGACCGACCCGGCGATACTCGCCAACAACTTTGTGGTGCTCGCCGACCCGGAGAACCTGTTCGTCGCCCAAAACATCGTGCCGCTGGTGACCAAGGAAGCTAATAGCCCGCTGGTCAGCGAGACCCTCAATGAGGTGTCCGCTGCGTTGACGACCGATGGCCTCATCAGCATGTTGACTCAGATCCAGGTCGACGGCGACGACCCCGCCGACGTCGCCCAAACCTTCGTCGACACCAACCTGGGCTAAGTGCCGCCGACTGGCCCATAAAAAACGGGCCTAGGCGGTCGGGACCGCTTCCGCCTCGTCCATCTCGGGCTCCGGGACGCCGCGGTTCACCGCTGCCAACAACATCTGAGCGACGTCGACCACCTCAACCTCTTCGCGCTCACCGGCGGCCTGCTTCTCGGTCAAACCGTCCGAGAGCATCACCCGGCAGAACGGGCAGCCGATGGCGATGCGGTCGGCGCCGGTGGCCAGAGCCTCTTCCGTGCGGTTGGTGTTGATCTTGGTGCCGAGCTTCTCGTCCATCCACATCCGCGCGCCACCCGCGCCGCAACAGAAGGACTTCTCGGAGTTGCGCGGCATCTCAGTCAGTTTCACGCCAGGCAGCGCGCCGATGAGTTCACGCGGTGGGGAGTAGACCCCGTTGTGACGACCCAAGTAGCAGGGGTCGTGGTAGGTCACGGTCTCGGCGGTCGAGGCGACACCCGCCGACGATGCCTCGGACGGCCGAGCGACCGGGGTCAGACGCTTCTCACGCACCAAACGGTTCAACAACTGGGTGTGGTGCACGACCTCGTAGTTGCCGCCGAGCTGCGGGTATTCGTTCTTCAACGTGTTGAAGCAGTGCGCGCAGGTCACGACGATCTTGGTGGCGTTGACTTCCTTGAGCATCTCCACGTTTTGCTGCGCCAGCATCTGGAACAAGAACTCGTTGCCTGCGCGTCGAGCGGGGTCGCCGGTGCAGGTTTCGCCGTCACCGAGCACCGCAAACTTCACGTCGGCCATATGCAGCAGGGTCGCGACGGCCTGGGTGGTGGCCTTGGCGCGGTCCTCGAAGGCCCCAGCGCAGCCGACCCAGAACAGGTAGTCCACGTCCTTAAGGTCTTCGACGTCGCCACCGGCCAGCGGCACTTCGAAGTCCAGGTTTTTGGCCCAGTCCATCCGGGCGCGCGCCGACATACCCCACGGGTTTGATTTGTTTTCCAGGTTCTTGAACAACCCGCCGAGCTCCTTGGGGAAGGCCGACTCGATCAACGTCTGGTAGCGGCGCATGTCCACGATGGCGTCGACGTGCTCAATGTCCACTGGGCATTGCTCGACGCACGCGCCACAGGTGGTGCACGACCACAAGATGTCGGTGTCGATCACGGCCCCGCCGTCCGGGATCGTCTTGTCACCCTCGGTCTTGCCAACGAGGTCGCGCTGCGCCGCAGCAACAGCCTCCTCGGGTATGCCGTGTCCCTCGATCCCCGCCAGCGCCTTCTCGCGCGCTTCCTCGCTGGCCAGCAGCCACGGGGCCTTAGCGTGGTGGTGATTGCGCAGCCCGATGACCAGCATCTTCGGCGACAGCGGCTTGTCGGTGTGCCACGCGGGGCACTGCTCCTGGCAGCGGCCACACTCGGTGCAGGTGGAGAAGTCGAGCAGGCCCTTCCAGGTGAAGTCCTCGACCTTGCCAACCCCCAACGCGGCGTCCTCGTCGAGGTCCTCGATCAGCTCGAAGTCAACCGGCACGCCCTTGATGGCGATCGGCTCCAGCGGGCCGAGCGCCGTCTTACCGTCAGCATTGCGCTTGAGGAAGATGTTGAAGACCGCCAAGAAGCGATGCCAGGCCACGCCCATGGTCAGGGTGACCGAGATGACGATCATCCAAGCCATCGAGATCAGGATCTTGAGCAACGCGACGGCGACGATGGTGCCCTCGATCGCGCCGATCGACATGCCGGAGAAGAGCGAGCCGAGCCAGGCGGTCAGCGGGAAGTTCAGCGCCGAAGCCCACGACTCGCCCTCAGCGGCGCCCAACGCGTATTCAAGGGCCCGCAAGAACACGATGCAGACGCCAACGCCGAGGATCACGGCCTCAACGAAGTAGGCCTCCCAGAACGTGGAGCCGTAGAAACGGCTCTTCTTGCCCGAGGTGCGCGGGTGCTCACGCTGTCGCACCACGATCAGCGTCAGGATGCCGAAGATCGCACCCCAGCCAAAGAGCTCAAAGCCCCAGGCCAGCGGGGTGAAGTGCGCAAAGCCCCACAGGTCGAAGGAAGGGCTGAAGAGTTGGCCGTAGGCGTTGACCAGCGTCAGGAACAGCAGGCCGAACGACACCATGACCACCCAGTGCGCGGTCGCCACCCACTTCTTGCGCGCCATCCGGGTGTGACCGAGCACCTCGCGGACCCACGTTTTGGTGCGTTCGATGGGGTCTTCGGTGCGCGATAACGCCTCGGGAGTTCCAAGTGAGAACACTGCGATGAAGCGGGCGATGGCCATTGTGAAGAGGGCAACGGCCACTCCAGTGACGGCCATTCCGATGACGATGGCAACGATTTGCAGAGCGGGCATGGGGGAATGCTACGGACCGTGAGCCGCTGAGGAAATAGTGGCACGAAGTATCTTCGGTGGAATAACGTGAAGTTCTAGGATGTATCACTTTCTGAGCACCTTGCAATGCTGAACTTCGATCAGTCCCACCCACGAAAGAGAGTTTCCCGTGCGCGTCCACGACAACATCACTGCGGTCATCGGCAACACCCCGCTGGTCCGTTTGAACCGTCTGACCGAGGGGATCGACGCCAACGTCGTGGTCAAACTTGAATCGCAAAACCCGGCAGCCTCGGTCAAGGACCGCATCGGCAACGCCATTATCGACGCAGCTGTCGCCGCCGGTGACCTGTTGCCCGGCGGCACCATCGTCGAAGGCACCTCGGGTAACACCGGGATCGCCCTGGCGATGGCCGGTGCGGCCCGCGGCTTCAACATCGTGCTGGCCATGCCCGAGACGATGAGCCTCGAGCGCCGCGCCCTGCTTCGGGCCTACGGCGCCGAGCTGGTGCTGACGCCTGGCCCCGAGGGCATGAAGGGCGCCGTCGCCAAGGCCGACGAGATCGCCGAGGAGCGTGGCGCCGTGCGCGCCCACCAGTTCGCCAACCCCGCCAACGTCGCGATCCATCACGCCACCACGGGCCCGGAAATCTGGAACGACACCGACGGCACGGTCGACATCTTCATCGCTGGCGTCGGCACCGGCGGCACGATCACCGGCGCTGGTAACTACCTGCGCGAGCAGAACCCCGACATAGGCCTGGTTGTCATCGAGCCCGCCGATAGCCCGATCCTGAACGGTGGCAAGCCCGGCCCGCACAAAATTCAGGGCTTGGGCGCTAACTTCATCCCGGAGATCCTCGACACCGAGCTCTACGACGAGGTCATTGACGTCACGCTCGACGACGCCGTGCGCACCGCCAAGGAGCTCGCTACCAAGGAAGGCATCCTGTCAGGCATCTCGACCGGCGCCAACGTTTGGGGAGCCCTGCAGGTCGCCAAGCGTCCCGAGAATGCAGGCAAGACCATCGTGGTCATCGTCTGCGACTACGGCGAGCGTTACCTGTCCACGGTGCTCTTCGAGGGCATGACTGACTGATGTCCAACCCGCTCAGGCGGGCGTGGGCGGGAGTGCAGGAAGACCTGGACGCCGCCATTGCCCGCGACCCAGCCACGGATAGCCGATGGGAGATGGCGCTGGCCTCACCCGGGCTTCACGCGCTGTGGGCACACCGGGTGAATCACCGGCTCTGGCTACGCGGCGGTCGGGCTCAACTTCCAGCGCGGTTGCTTTCCCAGTTGGCGCGCTCGCTCACCGGGGTTGAGATACACCCGGGAGCGACGATCGGTGCGCGGTTCTTCGTCGATCACGGCATGGGCGTCGTCATTGGCGAGACCGCTGAGGTGGGCGACGACGTGATGCTCTATCACGGGGTCACCCTCGGCGGTCGGTCGATGGAGGCCGTCAAACGCCACCCGACCGTGTGCGATGGGGCTGTCTTGGGCGCAGGCGCGCGGATTCTTGGACCCATCGTGATCGGTGCAGGTGCCCAGATCGGGGCCAACGCTGTGGTGGTCAAGGATGTGCCCGCGGGTGCCATCGCCACCGGAATCCCGGCACGCATCCGGGTGCCCACGCCCGAGCAAGACCCCACCGAGGCGTTGTATGACGAGCCGGCGCTGTGGATTTAGGTTCGGCATACCCAGGGTGTGAATGAAGAAAGCCCGCCCCAGACGACCGGGGCGGGCTTTCTCGTGCTCTAGGTCACGGCTGAATCGGGCGCCCAGCAGCGAGTCAGTTCATCAGGGAAGCTTGTCGCCCCCGGGGCCGAAGCCCGTGGTGTCGATCTCTGCTTCGCCATCGGCAGTGATGGTTCCGGTGCTGTTCTCGTAGTCACCGTCGGAGTCACTGCTCTCGTGGCCGCTGGCCTTCGCCTTGGCCTGCGAAGCAGCGGACTTTGCTCGGTCACCGAGGCTGGAAGCGACCTGCGGGGCCTGCTCCTTCACGTCCTCGACTTTGCTCTGGACGCGCGGGTCGGTCCAGACCTTGCTGGCCTGGTCAGCGAGCTGTTCGTAACGCTCCCGGCCAGCTTTGGCGCCGAGGATGTATCCGATGGCCACACCTACGAGCAGAATGATTCTGCGCATGTTGGCTCCTTTCGTCTTGTGGACGGGTCGGGCTGAGCCTAGTCCTCGCGTACGACACTCGCCATTGCTGAGTCGCGAAAGGTCGCCAGAAGCCTGACCTCGATGGACGGTGCTGTGCCGCAATCGTCGAGCGGAGGGTGTGGGATTCGAACCCACGGACGTTTCCGTCGGGCGCTTTCAAGGCGCCTGCACTAGACCACTATGCGAACCCTCCATGACACCGCAAGCACGTCGCGTTGTCGGAGCCCATCATTCCAGATGTCTGAACGTGCTTCTGCGTACCAATTGCTGCTACGGTTTACGTGGTTGTAGTTGCAGTTCCTCGCAGTGAAGTACACGCTGAGCCTTTTGGCTTGGCACGTCGGCACAAACCGGGCATGTCCCGGCGAGTGGGGGGTTCAATATCGACCCACCTCCCGCACCGTGTGGGTTGTGACGCATTCGCACAACGAAAGAGATCCCATGGCACAGGGCACCGTTAAGTGGTTCAACTCCGAGAAGGGCTTCGGCTTCATTGCACAAGATGGAGGCGGTCCGGACGTGTTCGTCCACTATTCGGCCATCGAAAGCAACGGCTACAAGACTCTCGACGAGGCCCAGCGGGTCGAGTTCGAGGTCACCCAGTCCCCGAAGGGACCGCAGGCTGACGCCGTTCGCGCCGTCTGAGGAACTGCTACTCCCTAGCGAGTCTTAGCAGTAAAGTCGCCCCCCACGTTCGTGAACGTGGGGGGCGACTTCTTTGTCTGTATGCCGTCTCTCAGCAGACCACGCCGATGTCTTCCAACTCGTCGGTCGGCTTGTCGTCCGTTGTGGGGCTCTCCTCGGTCGTCTCTGGCGTCTTCATGATCGAAGTCTTTTCGGCGGGAGTGGGCTCAGACGTGGCCTTGGGGGCCTGAGGCGGTGGGTTGATGGCTTTGGCGACGATTTCGCGCATCTTGTCGAAGTCCGGATCGCTGACGTCGGTGTTCTCTATGGTGAAGGGCAGCGATTTGATGGTGCCCTTCTGGACGCTGAGCACCAGGGATGCCCAGGCGGGCAGCTCTGCTTGCGAGATGTCGGCCGTGATGTTGTTGCCCGCCGCTCCGACAATTTGTGTGTAGCGCTGCACCATCGTCAACGGATTCACCTGGTCGACGACTGCGGCGACGACGCAACGTTGCCGCCGCATACGGCTGAAGTCGTCGGTGGTGACGCGTGAGCGGGCATACCAGAGGGCCTGGTAGCCGGTGAGCTGTTGCAGCCCGGGCTCGAGGTAACCCGACTCGCTGCCCGGCACAAGCCTGCCTCCCGATGTTTTGCCGCCCATCGGCAAGCGTTCTTGGACGTCGATCTCCACGCCGCCCATCGCGTCCACGAGGTCTTGGAAGCCTTCGAGGTTGACGATGACGGTGTAGTCGATGGGTTGGCCTATGACTTCGGAAAGCACCTCGCGAGTGGCCGTCGGGCCGGGGGTGGGGTCGTCGAGGTATAACTCTGGGCGAGCTTCGGCGAGTTGATCAGCCTCGGTCCAGATGGCGTTCATCAGACAGCCGTCACCGCAGTCATAACCGTTGGGCCAGACTTGCGAGAGCGGGTTGTCTTTGGGGATCGGGACCTGCGCGAGATTACGGGGGATACCGAACAAGACGGTGTCGCCGGTGGTGGTGTCGATGCTCGCGATAAGCATGCTGTCGGTGCGGGTGCCTTCGCGGGTATCGCCAGCGTCCGAGCCCAGCAGCAGCACGTTGACGCGTGGCGTGCCCTCCCACGGGTTGTCATTCTCTACGTCCGGGCCAGCCAGCGGCGAGCCGTCACCTGGGTCTTGGCGACCGATGAAGATCCGATCCACCGCGCTGGTGTGCGCGTTGACGTAGAACCAGCCCACCGCGGTCGGTGCGGCCAAGAGCAAACACATGAGGCCGGTAAACGCGCCAAGGGCCGCCCGCTGCGGACGCTTCAGGGACGTTGGCTTGCTGGTGAGGGCGGTGAGCGCGACTGACCCCATCCAGATCAGCACAAGCACGGTCACGACGATCGCGACCTGTGTCAGCAGGCGGGGGCGGGCGCCCAAGTCGATCACCGACGCCTCGGCGCCACGGCTGAACACCCACACGGTGAGCGCGATCAAGGACAGCAGGGTCACGGCAACCATCGTCAGGCCCAGAGTGCGACGGCGCGTTCCTGCAAGTCCAGCGCCGGGGATCAGGGTGCCCAAAGCGGTGAGTCGGTAGGCGCGTGAGAGCCGCTCAGACGTCGTCGGCCTCGGGGGATTCTTGAGGTTGTGCTGGTGCGCGCTGCGGCTCTGCGGCTCCGCAGATCCATCGGAAAAATGGTCGGCGGGATCGCCCTTATCGTCCGGCGTCCAGTTCGACATCTATACCTCTGTGGTCGTTGTGTGGTGCTATCCGAAGGTGTCCCAACGAACGAGTGACTCCGTTAGTTCACGCTGTTTGGTGAACGCTACCTCGCGCGGGTAACCTGATCGCCGGTCCGTCGATAAGTCATTGTGACCCTTCGAAGGGCATGGAGGCGTCGCCTAGCCTGGTTTATGGCGCCCGCCTGCTAAGCGGGTTTGGGGCTTAAACCCCATCGAGGGTTCAAATCCCTCCGCCTCCGCGTGTCAAGGAAACCCTCGGCCAGTTACCTCTGGTGCGAGGGTTTCCCTGTCTTGCGGCTTAAGCAGTGGCCTCGCTGGGCTCTTCTCCATCGTCGTCGGTGGCATCGTCGGGCTCGTTGGGGCCGGTGCTGCTGCGGGTTTCGGTGTCGTCATCCGACTCCATCTCCGCCCAACTCTCCTTGATCCGCTCATCGATCTCGTCGACAACTTCCTCGGCGTTGCTGCCGGGGGGCAGGGGTTCGACGGCGGAAGTCGTCGTGGGCGGGTTCACCGCGGGACTGTCTTTGGGGCCTTCGGGGCTCATCAAGGTGCCTCTCCTGGTGGGCTGGTCGTCTCTCGACTGTAGCCCGGCAAGCGCCTCTGCGATACGTGATTTCGTGGGGCCAGCGGCCATCCGGTATTGTTCGGCAGGTTGCCCTCGTGGGTGGCAGGCGCCCGTAGCTCAACGGATAGAGCATCTGACTACGGATCAGAAGGTTAGGGGTTCGAATCCCTTCGGGCGCGCACTGTGTTGAGACAGTACAAGAACCCCTGACATGCGGAAACGCGGCCAGGGGTTCTTGGTTTCCCCAGCCACTCACCCCATGTGAGGTCTCGCCCTATGTAGCGCGGTGCGTGCAGAGGCCATGCACCATCGATCCTGCTCGGCCGTCGTGGTCGTGGGCGGCCAGCCCCACACATCACCGAAGATGGCCCACAACCGTTCTTGTGACCCCATCACCGCGAGCATGTCCAGTTCGGTGTCGTCGGGTCGGATCGGACGCAAGTGGTGCCCAGTCGATAACGGCACGTAGTCGGGGTGTTGCCAGTCCCTCGGTAGCCAGGGTGTTGCTGGAACGTCCGAGTGCTCCCCGGAGTCAGGCATGGTCTTCGCCTCCCTTTCCGATCGTCGCGGGGGCATCGCTGACACCGTCCGTGACAGCAGCGCGTCCCATCGACACCAATAGTCGAGGATGCCATGCAGGGTTGTCCAAGGTATTTCAACTCTGCGAACGGATCGGGACAGCGCCGAAGGAGTTGTGTGCAGAGATGTCGCGCTAGGGTCAGCGATCATGAGCGAGCCGAATCACCGAACCGCTCAGTCCGTCGCTGCCGCTGGTGTGCACATCTACACCTCAATGGGTGTGGTCCTCGCGTTGATGATGATTCATCTGGCCTATGCCGGTGAGGTCACCTGGGTCCTGTGGCTGTTCCTCGTGGCCATGATCATCGATGGCACCGACGGCTTCCTCGCCCGGCACTTCCAGGTCAAAAAGGTGCTTCCCGGCTTTGACGGTGCGCTGCTGGACAACATCGTGGACTACATCACGTACGCCTTTGTCCCGATGGTCCTGCTGTGGAGCGCGGGATACCTGCCGCAGGGGTGGCTCGGTGGAGTTGTGGCGTCCATTCCCCTGCTCGCCTCCTGCCACCAGTTCTGCCGCACAGACGCCAAGACCGAGGATCACCTGTTTTTAGGGTTCCCCAGTTACTGGAACATCGTCGCGTTCTATCTGATCATTCTCGACGCAAGTGTGCTGATGACCACTCTGCTTTTACTGACGCTCACGGTCTTGGTCTTCGTCCCCATCGGCTACGTATACCCCTCCCGCACTGAGACTGCCTGGCAGTTAACGATGGCGCTCACGGTCGTGTGGTTCGGACTGTATGCGGTGCTCCTTGTCCAATACCCCCAGGTCAGCGGGTGGGCCCTGACGCTGTCCTTGATCTACGTCGTCTACTACTTCGCGCTGAGCCTGCGCCTGACGCTCGCGCATCAACATCGCGTTGACAAGACCGTGGCCTAGCGGTGCCCTTGTTATGGGTAGCGCTCGCACGGTCGCGAAGAAGATGGGTATCAAGGAAGGGTGGAGGGCCCACTTTGCGAACGCTCCGGACGACGTCGTGGCGAAGCTGGGGCTCCCGCACATCGAGATAATTGAGCACCTCGAAGGCCAGGTCGACTACATCCATCTCTTCGTCACAACACAGACCCAAATGCGCAGCGAATTCCCCGGCCTGGTCACGCATCTTGGGGTGGGCGGCAAGCTCTGGGTGTCGTGGCCGAAGGGTCGAGCGCTGGGCTCCGACCTTGCCCTTCCGACCGTTATCAAGATCGGCTACGACGGCGGTTTGGTCGAGAGCACCTGCCTACGGATCGACGAAACGTGGGCAGGATTGCGCTTCACCCACCCCAAGCAGGGCAAAACGTACCGGAACAGCTACGGCACGCTGCCTGATGCGTGAAGAACCTATGACGCCGGGTCGATAGCCCGGTCAAGCCACTGCGTCATCAGCGCTCTCTCCGCGTCGGTGAGAGAAGGCAGATTGGGCACGACGGTTCGGAAGGCCACCGCAGAGGCTGTCGTCCCGGCGACCGGAAGAGCCGGCGCATCCGTCAGGATCGCAGCCAACACCGCGTCATACATGGCGTCGCCCACGCCAAGGTCGTTAAGCGCCGCAGGCGTCGACAAGATGCTGAGCACCGCACCCATCCCGGCAGCGTGAATCAGGTTGACCGCTCGCGACTCGGCCACGCGCAACCGGCCCACGGAGGCGACGCGGTGGACCCGGGTGGCGAGGACCTTCATACCCGCTTCTGCTCCTGCCGAGGCTGCGCGACTGGGGTCGGCCAACATCCGGAACAGTGCGGGGTTGGCCAAGCCAAAGCCGATCCCACTGATACTCGGAGGTTCGAACTGATCGTCGTGACCGGTGCTACGGGAGAGCCTGGCTCCCGAATTGTTACCCACCTCCTTGATCGAGTGCCCGCCCACGGTGTCGCCATTAGCGTGTGCGATGTCGACAAGGCCGCTGATTTTGCAGCCCGGGGAGTCAGCGTTCGACGCCGCGACTTCTCCGACCCGTCCAGCCTGTCGGGTGCCTTCGAGGGTGCCACCCAGGTGCTCGTCGTCTCCGCCGGTGGCACGGATGTCGCCGACAACCATCACGGCGTCGTGATCGATGCGGCCATCGCCGCCGGTGCCGAGCGCGTTACCTACACCAG
>JBBSKS010000037.1:0-16281 GCA_038256095.1 Actinomycetales bacterium
AGGATGATCCTCACACCATTTTTGCTGGCTACGTCGGCGGTGATCGCCACGAACTCACCGGCTTGTGCGTCCTGTGGTAGCGGAGACCGAGCCAGCGATCACTTCGACGCTGATCGGCGACAGCTCGGATGTAGGCGCCGAGCGCGCCTGGATCGGGCGCCTCGGGGTCACGTGACGCTGTGTGGTCTGAGCCAACACTGGTCGCTTCAGTGGTCTGGGCCACATCCCGTGAGGTCGCGGCCACCGTGGGAGTGTCTGATCGCGTCCCTTCCGAGCTACACCCGGCCACACCGAGCAGGAGCACCATAGATGTGCACTAGAAGTTGACTTGAGGCATGTGTCGCTCCTGCCTTCGTAGGGGTGCCTAGACGTGGGGGCCCCGTTAGCGCGACAGCATCCGGTCCAGTGCGCCTCGCACACGCTCGGTGTCCTCGCGATACTTCACGGCGCTGCCCACCGTCGCCGCCGCAACCTCAACGTCCAAGGAACTGGCGCCCAGCGCGTGCACCGCACGGGCCCAATCGAGCGTCTCGGCCACCCCTGGCGCCTTGGTGAGCTCACCTTCGGACCGCAGTTGCTGAACCAGCGTCACCACCTGTGCCGACAACTCAGCTGACACATCGGGCAGGCGTGAGCGGACAATGGCTAGCTCACGCTCTAAGCCCGGATGATCGATCCAGTGATAGAGGCAGCGCCGCTTCAAGGCGTCGTGCAGCTCGCGAGTTCGATTCGAGGTCAACACCACCAGCGGTGGCTGCGCTGCTGCGACGGTCCCCAGCTCTGGGATCGTCACCGACCACGTCGACAGAATCTCCAGCAGAAAGGCCTCGAACTCATCGTCGGCACGGTCGATCTCGTCTATCAGCAGCACCGCCGCGGGCTCTCTCAAGGCCCTCAGCAGGGGGCGGGCAAGAAGGAACCGCTCGTGGTAAACCTGCGAGTCCCCCACCGCCGGCCCCTCTGACTTCCCGGCCTCCAACGCGCGAAGATGCAGAATCTGCCGCGGGAAATCCCAGTCGTAGAGTGCCTGGCTCGCGTCGATGCCCTCGTAACACTGCAGCCGAATCAGGGGCACATCCAGCACCTGCGTCAAGGCTTCAGCGAGCGCCGTTTTGCCTGTGCCGGGCTCCCCCTCCAGCAACATGGGCCGATCCAGTTGCGCCGCGAGGAAGGTCATCGTGGAAAGGCCGTCGTCCGCCAGGTAGCCGGTCTGCCCGAGTGCGTCCTGGACGGCTGCAGGGCTAGCCCACGGCTGTCGTTTCTGCTGGCTCGACGGCGAAGTCATGAACTTCTCGACCCTAAGAGGACCACGCGATGACGCTTCACCGACCCGACCCTACCGATGAGCCGCCCTGAGCTTTCGAGGTTCACGGCTCCGGGGCGACTTTTCGCTGCTCCTCGCGCCGCTCGAGGTATGCCGTCAGTTCCGTCGGCGTGTCCACATCTCGTCCCAGGGCGAGGTCGTCGCACGCGATCATCGCGGCCGCCTGTGATCGCAAGTATGTCCCAGCGCCGCTATCCCCGTGGGCGCTGTCCATGACACCTTGCCAGTGCGACTGGCCAAGCAGCGTGGGGTGCCCGGCTACCCCCTGGTAGGTCGGTCGCACAAGGGCATCGGCTAGACGCCCTGATGCTCTGCCGCGTCGAAAGACCCGAGCGACCACCTCGGCGCCGATATCGGGAAGGTCAACCAGGTGAACCATCGTGGCCCGCGGGCAGCGCCGCCCCCGAGCCGCCAGTGTCGCTAGCCCCGTGCGCAGCGACTCGCTCATGCCTCCAGACCAGTTGGCACACTCCGTCGTGTCGACGCGGTCACCCCAGGTCGCCGCGTTGGTTTCTAATCTCGTCCGCACTCGTTGAGCGTCCGCGCCTAGTACCACCAGGACATTCGCACATCCGCCGTCCAGCAGCACCCCCACGGCCATTTCAGTCAGCGTTCTGTTGCCGATCTCCACAACCGCTTTTGGGGTGCCCATCCGGCTACCCTGCCCCGCAGCGAGCAACAATCCGGTCACTGGCTCAACTGTCGGCATACCCATGGGTTCTAGTGTCGTGCAATGCTCAGGTCCATGAGCATTGAGGTCAAGCAATCTGAGCTAGCGCAGGCCATCGCCGACCGTCTCTACGCCTACTTGCTGAGCCCAGGCCGAGAGAGACCCCACGTGGTGCAGGTCGTCCCCGCACTGGTCGATGGCGTAATGCACGTCAATGGGCCAGGCCGCTCAGCGCTCGCCCTCGCGGAGGACTTGCCAGCAGTGACTCTGCTCTATCCCCCACCTTTCGCCGACGGCTATTCGCTGATTGTCGACGGCACGGCTCACATCAGCGGCGACGACCTGCACATCAGTGTCGATCACGCCGTGCTGCACCGACGAGCGACGCAGACATCAGTGCCATCAGCCACCGGATGCGGCGCCGACTGTCACCGAGTCGAGGTCGACCCATGCGGCGACTCCAAGAGCCGCTCATAGGCAGCGTCGACCCGCTGTCTAAGAACCGACCAGGCATCAGCGCTCACCCCGGGGTAAGACGATCGATCCGCTGAGGTCAGCGCCGCCCGCAGCTTCGTAGTGACAATAAAGACCGCAGCAAACGCTTGCGAAGGAGACACGTCCCAACTCTCCACTTCGCGCTGTGTCGGTTGAGGGTCAGGCAGTTGCCGCGACGACCTTGAGGACCGTGTTGTGGTTGCGCATCGTGCCGGTGATGCCCAGGTGTCGTTCGAACCACGAGCCTGTGTATCGAGTATCCGCCGCCGACCCCGCCAGTTTGAGGTATGCCTCGGCCCGCGACACGGCGATTTCATCGTCAGTTTCGTGCTGCGGCAGTGCATCGACAACTGCTTGAGTCGCCGCCTGGGCGAGGAACATCGTGTGAACCGCGCGACCCTCCAGCTCCCCCGCGTTGACGGCAGCAGCCCAGGGGTTTCGCGTCACGGCGTCACACAACTCCTCGTGAGTCCTCATGACGACATCTATGCGCCCGAAGTTCTGCGCGAGCGCCTGCTCGAGCGCCCGCCCGGTGGCGTGGAGGTTTGTGGGAGGACTCATCACGATGTTGCCGGTGGCGACAATGGTCCGCACGTTTTCGCAACCCATTGAGACCGCGAGTGCCCGGAGCCAGTCCATCTTCATGCGGTTGCCGCCCACGTTGACACTGCGCAACAGGGCCACGACGTCAGCCACGGTCCACCGACCTTTCCGATTCGAACACTCGCTGCTTCCCGGTGAGGGGGTCGGTGAACTCTAGACGCTGCGCCACCAGGCGCAGCGGATCACCGAAGTCGTCACCGGCAACGTCGCGCACGTCGGGATACAGCGGGTCGCCCACAATTGGGATGCCCAGCCCGGCACAGTGCACGCGGAGCTGGTGCGTTTTGCCGGTGTGTGGGTGGAGTTCGTAGATGCCGAGTGCACCGCGCGCTTTGAGCAGGCGCACGGTGGTGCGTGCGTTGGGCTCCCCGTCCACCACCGCCGTCTGCCACTGTCCACGTTCTTTGACCAGGCGATTGTGCACGGTGACCGGGTCCGACAAGGACACGTCGAGCGGGGCCAGAGCAGCATACGTCTTGGTGACTTCACCGTGGGCAAACAGATTTTGGTATGCGGCTCGCACCTCGGGCCGCAGCGTCAGCATCAGCACTCCCGCAGTGAGTCGGTCCAGTCGGTGCGCGGGGGCCGCATCGCCCAGCGCCAGGTCTCGCCGGACCCTCGTCACGACCGTCTCGGCGATGTGACGCCCCCGTGGCATCGTGGCCAAGAAGTGAGGCTTGTCCACCACGATGATGTCGGCATCCTGGTGCAGCACCGCCAGCTCAAACGGCACTGGCACCTCGGGTCGCAGATCTCGGTAGAGGTACACCACGTCCCCAGGGACGTACGACGTGTGCTGATCCACCACGGTTCCGTCACCGAGAAGCACTTCACGAGCCGCCACCCGTGCCGCTAAGGCCGAGGCCGATTCTGGATCATTCGAGGCACCGATCCGATCGGCGATGAAATCGAGCGCAGTCGCGAACGAACCCTGCATGGGCATCGTGAGTCTGGCCGCGCCTACTCCGTCTCGGTCCGGCAGCGGCGACGGGCGACGGCGTCGCGTCACTGCCGCCGCACCGTTGCCGTCATCTGAACTCTTTAGTCGCGGGTGAGCTTGCGATACGTGAGTCGGTGCGGACGAGCCGCCTCGACACCCATGCGCTCAATCTTGTTTTCCTCATAGGAGCCGAAGTTGCCCTCAAACCAATACCAGTTGTCGGGGTCCTCGTTGGTGCCTTCGTAGGCCAAAATGTGCGTGACGACGCGGTCCAGGAACCACCGGTCGTGGCTGATAACCACGGCGCATCCGGGGAATTCAAGGAGCGCGTTCTCCAGTGAGCCAAGGGTCTCGACGTCGAGGTCGTTAGTGGGCTCATCGAGCAGCAGCAGGTTGCCCCCCTGCTTGAGGGTCAGCGCAAGGTTCAACCGGTTGCGCTCACCGCCGGAGAGCACCCCGGCTTTCTTCTGCTGGTCCGGGCCCTTGAAGCCGAACTGTGAGACGTAGGCCCGCGACGGGATCTCGACCCGCCCGACCTGGATGAAGTCATTACCGTCGGAGACGACTTCCCACAGGTTCTTCTCGGGGTCGATGCCGCCACGGTTCTGGTCGACATACGAAATGCTGACGGTCTCTCCGATCTTGACCGTGCCCGAGTCGGGCTCTTCCATCCCGACGATGGTCTTAAAGAGCGTGGTCTTGCCGACACCGTTGGGGCCGATGACGCCCACGATGCCGTTGCGCGGCAAGGTGAAGCTCAGGTCACCGATCAACACGCGATCGCCGAAGCCCTTCTTCAGATCCTTGACTTCGATGACCTGAGCGCCGAGGCGCGGGCCCGGCGGGATCGCGATCTCGTCGAAGTCCAGCTTGCGGGTCTTGTCGGCTTCGGCCGCCATCTCTTCGTAGCGGGCCAAACGGGCTTTGTTCTTGACCTGTTTGGCTTTGGCGTTGGAGCGGACCCAGTCGAGTTCCTTCTCGAGGCGTTTCGCGAGCTTGAGGTCCTTCTTGCCTGCGATGGCCAAGCGCTCGCGCTTCTTCTCGAGGTATGTCGAGTAGTTGCCTTCGTAGGGATAGAGACGACCGCGGTCGACCTCGGCAATCCACTGCGCCACGTTGTCCAGGAAGTACCGGTCGTGAGTCACGGCCAGAACGGCACCGGAATACTTGGCCAGGTGCTGCTCCAACCACTGCACGCTCTCGGCGTCGAGGTGGTTGGTCGGCTCGTCGAGCAGGAGCAGGTCGGGCTTGGACAGCAGCAATTTGCACAGCGCCACGCGACGTCGCTCACCGCCGGAGAGCACGCTCACGTCGGCGTCGGGCGGCGGGCACTGCAGCGCGTCCATCGCCTGCTCCAACTGGGATTCCAACTCCCAAGCGTTGGCGGCATCGATGTCTTCTTGTAACCCACCCATTTCAGCCATTAAGGCGTCGAAGTCGGCGTCGGGCTCAGACATTTCCTGGCCGATGGCGTTGAAACGATCGACCTTGGCCTTAATCTCACCGACGCCTTCTTCGACGTTGCCCAGCACAGTCTTCTCTTCGTTCAGCGGCGGCTCTTGCAGAAGGATGCCGACGGTGTAGCCGGGTGACAGACGCGCCTCACCGTTGGACGGCTGCTCAAGGCCAGCCATGATCTTCAGAATCGTCGACTTGCCGGCGCCGTTGGGGCCGACCACTCCGATCTTGGCACCCGGATAGAAGGACATGGTGACGTCATCGAGGATGACCTTGTCGCCGTGCGCCTTTCGGGCGCGATTCATCGTGTAAATAAATTCGGCCATGCGCTCAGGCTAACTGGCCAGACGTGACCCCAGTGAATCGTCCTCGGTGGCGCGCTGATCGCCCTCCTCATGGTCGCCCACGTCACCACCACGCACGTCTTCGTCGTCGAACACCTCACCGTTGTCATCCACATGCACTCCACGACCCTCGACCTCGACCGCGATACGGTCGTGGCTCTGAGGCGCGGCCCTGCGTCGCTTGGTGAACTGGGTCGTTCCGAAGGTCAGGTTGGGGCCGATCGAATGTGCATCGATTTGCACTTCGATGCCCTTCTTCTCGCCGCTCGTCCATTCTTTGACGCGCACACGTCCGTGCACGACCACCGGATTCCCGATGCCCACGGACTCGGCGACGTTGGCCCCAAGGGCGCCAAAGGCGATCACATCGTAGAAGCTGACCCCGGTGTCCACCACTGCGCCGTTGGGCTCGCGACGACTAGTGTTTTGCGCCACCCGGAAAACGGTAAATGGCTTTCCCGTGTCCTTGCCATGCTTGACCTCCGGAACGTCGGTGACGTTGCCGCAGACGGTGATGTAACTCTCGTTCATGATCGAACTCCCGTGATCGAAGCCGCACCTGATGTGCAGCCCTCATCGCAATCGTGGGACGAGCACCAGGGATTCGGGGCGATGAAGCCGCATCTGTGGACACAGGCACCAACACACAAAGGAGTGGACAAGGGGACCGGCCAACCGGCAGCAGATGGACCCACTCATCAGCCGAGAGCTGCCTGCAATTGCTTTCGCGTCTGCTGGTGCCTCGTCAAGACGGCGGCAACAGGCTCGCGGACATGGCTGGCGGCCACGGCGTCAATGGATGTGGTCATCCGTTGATCAATGACGCCACGTCGTCGCAAAGCACCGCGCCGAGCGATCACCGCTGTCAGGGCCGCGACCAGCAATCCGCCAAGAACTCCACCAGCCAAGAGCGCCAGCGGAATAGGCACTGGCCCCCAGAACGGCGCTTCCGGATCAAGTTGCATCCACCCGGCGACCCCGAGCGCAGTCAGCCACGCGACACCCACCAGCGCACACAGCGCCAAGATCAACTGGACCCCACGACCGGCACCCCACCACCACGGGTCGCGAGTGCGCAACGACGTGGTGACCACGGCTTGATCCAGCGCATCTGTCAACGACGACTCGTCCGGGCTCGCTGCGTCCGCGACAGCTTCGGCCCAGGGAGACGGCAATCCCACGCTTGCCGCATCCGCCAACCCGCGAGTGGCCAACTGGACCTGCGAGCGAGCCGCAGGGGTGGCTGGGGGCAAAGATGAGCGGCCCAGCACCTGACGCACGTCATCGGGCGAGATCGGCGAGGGCGCGGAGCCGCCACCTAGGCGCAACCGGCGCAGCGGATCAGGCTTGAAGCGAGCAACCCATCGAGTGAAGGGCCACCCAGCCGCCCGTTTGGCCTGGCGCAGATAGTCCGCCTGCACTGCCTGCAACACCACCGGTATGCCGGCAGCTCGGGCCAGTGCAGCGTTCAAGTCTGCGCTGGTAGCACTGCTTAGCACGGCCTCTTCGGATGCCACGGACGTGAGCAGTGCGCGACTGGTCGCTGCGATATCACCCACGAGCCGTTGCTCGGTGGCGTTCTTTGACTTCACCACGTCGCCAATGCGGGACCGCAACGTGTCCACGCCATCCCCCATCACGGCCGACGTCGTCAACACGTCAAAGTCTCCGGCACCGTCAGCTGCGATGAGCGAGCTCAGATTTTCCTTCAGGCGCGCCACGTCCTCGGGCGCAGGGACGCGGTCGATGTGATTGAGAACCACCATCATCACGCTCTGATGGTGGGCCAACGTGCTGAGATAGTCCTCGTGCAACCTCGCGTCGGCATATTTTTGGGGGTCGGTGACCCAGACGAACACGTCGGAGCGCTGCAGCACCCGGTCAGCTTCGGCGTGATGCGCTTGATGGATCGAGTCGAAGTCGGGCAGATCGATCAGCACGAGCCCGTCAAGGTCGTCGTCGCCGCCCTCGATGTAGTGGCGGCTGGGGATAGCCAACCAATCCAACAGCTCGTCGCTCTCCTCGCCGCCCCAGATCGCAGCCGTCGCGCTGGACGTCGTGGGTCGCCGCGCACCGATCGTGGCGACGTCGTCCTCGGCGAGAGCGTTGAACAAGCTGGACTTCCCTGCACCCGTCGGCCCCGCCAAACTCACCACCGTGTGGCTGCCCTTCATGGCCCAGCGCTCCCGCACCCTCGCCGTCAGGGCGTTGGCTTTGCGAACAGTGCCCAGGTCGAGCTCCTTGCCACCGGTCCGCACGGCGTCGTCAAGTTGACCTGCTCGCCACACCAATGACTCACCCGCAGGTTCGGACGCTCCTCGTTTAGCCATCAGCGCGCCCCCTCGACCTCAGCGCGGGCGGCTTCGACCTCTTCGATAGCGGCTAGCGACAGCGGCACCTCGTCCAGAACGTGCTCGAAGCGGGCGCGCTCAGCGGCCAGCAACTGCTCCACGCGGCGCAGCAGGGCCACGCGGGCTTTGCGAGCCATCGTGCGCACCGCTTGATCGCCGAAGACCGCCTCGAGGAGCCGCTGGGCCAGCACTGCCGAACCGCCGGCAATCGCCACTTCGGTGCCGAGCAAGCCGCCCGTCGCACTGAACGCCAGCAGCATCAACATCACGGCGAGGCCATTCACGCCGAACGCGAGATAACGAGCCGTTGTGCGCCGCGACCCCGCTTCGTCACGCACCAAATCGAGCACTTCCTTCTGCCAGTCGCGCAACAACCGCTCGACACGCTCGTTCAGGTCCGGCGAGCCCTTCGCCAGCTCAGGATGTTTGGCCACCAGCGGCTCGCCGCCGGGGCTGCTGCGCCACCCCCGAGCGGCGGTGCTGGCCGCGACCTGAGCGTGCGAGGTGACCAACGCAGCCGCTCCAGTTTGGAGGGCCTGCCCGAGCGACTCCGTCGATGGTGCCCGTCCCCGCAGAAACGACGTCACACGGTCGCGGACTTTTGCTATCCCGGCCTCGATTTGTCGCAAAAATTCACCCGTGCCAACGAGTTCTTGCCAGCGAGCCAGCACTTCGCCGCGCAAGAGCGACCCGTCTTCCATACCGGCGTTAACCCCCTCCAATGCCTCCTCGTATGCCGTGTGAGCGCCGGCCCTGAGGTGGTCCCTGGCCTGCACCTGGACGTTGGCGGCGTCGGTCAGATCCACAGCCCGAGCGCTCAACGACGACAAGGCTCCAGACAGCGTCCGACGGATGACCACCGATCGAGCCTTGGAGTCGCTCGCCAGTGACGTGAGCCAACCGGAAAGTCGGCCGGTGTGTTTGGCAGGGAGCATGGCGGACGAGTCGAGGACCAACTCAGGAATGGTGAAGATAGGCGACGTGCCGAGCCCCTGCTCACCCAACATCTGGGACAGGTGCAGCCGGATCTCTTCCATCGCATCTGGCGGCACACGGTCCAACACAATCGCTACCGATGTCCCGCGCTTGGCCGCCTCTCGGAGCAATGCCCATGGGACAGCGTCGGCATATCTTGCCGCCGTAGTGACGAACAACCACAGGTCAGCAGCATTGAGAAGTTGCCGGGACAGGTCGCGGTTGGCGCGCACCACAGAGTCAATGTCGGGGGCATCGAGCAGCGCCAGGCCCGCTGGCAAGGACGCCGATCGAACCAAACGCACCGAGGTCGAGCTGGTCTTCGCGGTGGCCGTGCCCGTGGACCTAGACAGGCCAGGAAGGATGCGGGCCTCGCTGAACCACCGCTCGTCGTCGGGGTGATGGACCAAGACCGAGGAGCGAGTGGTGGGGCGCAAGACCCCGGTGGTGCTGACCACTTCACCAACGATCGAGTTGACCAAGGTGGACTTGCCTGCGCCCGTGGACCCGCCCACGACACAGAGCAGCGGCGCATCGACGGCGCGAAGGCGCGGAAGCACGTAGTCGTCGAGTTGCTGAACCATCGCCCGGCGAGAATCGCGAGCCTCTTCGACGCCCGGCAGCACCAAAGGCAAGCGCACGGACTCGGCGGCACCGCGCAGGTGCTCGACGGCCGCAAGCAGAGCTTCCGGCGTCTCCCCGTCCCTTTTTTTCACAATCCCTAGTTTGCGGGTTTAAAGGTGACCCACCAAAGCGAACCGCCGCCTAGTTCGCCGCAACATTGCTACCGGAGCGGCCGGGAGCAGGCTAGATCGGATGTCGACCTTGCCCGGCGACAGCCACGGGGCGACGGCGTCATGAATCTGATCGACGGTTAATCGATCCCCCGCTACCTTCCATCCCCGGGATGTCGGCACCCATGACCGCATCCTGCGCGGCGCGCGCATCCTGCTCAGGGACCACGTCCCGCTGCTGCACGCACAGCCCACCTGGCCACACTTCGCGGAACTTCGCATGGGCTTGCTCGCCATCACCGGTGACCAACACGTGGTAGGTCGGCACGTAGGCCGTCTCTTCCTCCAGTTCGGCGTCGGTGAGGTCGGTGCTGACCCACGAGCCGGCGTATCCGGGATACCCCTCGAGCGCGAGCCCCAGAGCCTCTTGCGCTGGGTAGGACGCGTCCGGATCATCGGTGCCGACGGCAGCTGCGTGAGGGTGAAGGCAGTCCCGTCGTATCGGCCGACCACCCGCGCCTCGGCAAATGTCACACCTTGGACTGTCTCGGCGTCGGCCACATCGGTCCACTCCAAACCGATGAGTTCGGGACCGCCGCACGGCGGAGGATTTGAGTCGCTAACACCGCACAGACAGATCACCGGCGCTGCGTCTCCGTCTTGCAGGATCAGACCCTGCCCCGACGACACCCCCGCAGGGTCGACCACCGCAGAACCCTCCTGTTGATCGGGCGCCGCCGTGACATGAGATCGTGCTTTTGCCTCGTGGTGCGGCGTCGATGCCGTGCCGTCTCGCGGAACACACCTACGACGCACATCGTCTGGCTACGGTTCCACGCGCGTCCCGACGCCGACCCAGGCTGCCCATCGATAACCTCGGCGGGGCAACCGTGGGAGGAGGCCTTGGCCGGGATCGTTTCGTCCAAGCGCCCCCGGCAGGATTCGAACCTGCAACCTACGGATTAGAAGGCCGTTGCTCTATCCATTGAGCTACGGGGGCCGACGAGAAGTCTAAGCGCGGATAGCATCTGCGCTCATGGAGTCCGCACTGTCCCACCTTCGCGACGAGATCGACCAGGTCGACCAAGCCATGCTTGATCTTCTGGCCCGTCGACTGAGTTTGGTTTCCCAGGTTGGGGAGGTCAAGGGAGCCCACGGCTTGCCGATCTATGCGCCCGAGCGCGAGCGCACCATGATCGCGGCCAAGCGAGCACTGGCCGAGTCCAAAGGCGTGCCGCCAGACCTTATCGAAGACATCCTGCGCCGGTGCATGCGCGAGGCGTATGCACACGAGAAGAACATGGGCTTCACCCAGCAGGCCCCCGACTTAGGCCCCGTCGTGATCGTCGGTGGAGCCGGGGCGATGGGCGCCATGTGGGGGCGCATGTTGGCTCTGTCCGGGTATGAGGTGCGCGTCCTTGATCGCGACGACTGGCCCCAGGCCACACATCTCGTTGAGGGTGCAGGCATGGTGCTGATTTCGGTGCCGATTCACGACACCGTCTCGGTGATCGAAGCCCTTCCTCCGTTGCCGAGCGACTGCCTGCTGGCCGATCTGACGTCCACCAAGTCTGCTGCGGTGGCCGCCATGATGGCCGCCCACGATGGGCCCGTCGTGGGTCTGCACCCCATGTTCGGGCCGGACGTGGATTCGTTCGCCAAACAGGTGGTGGCGTGTTGTCCTGGTCGCGACCCGGAGGCTTCACAGTGGCTCATTGAACAAATTCGGCTCTGGGGCGCGCGGGTTCACGACGTTTCAGCTGTCGATCACGACGGAGCCATGGGCCTGATTCAAGCTCTGCGACACTTCTCAACCTTCGTCTACGGCTCCCATTTAGCCCACGAGGACCGGAAACTCGCTGATCTACTGGCGTTGTCGTCGCCGATCTACCGACTCGAGTTGATGATGGTTGGTCGGCTCTTCGCGCAAAGTCCGGAACTCTACTTCGACATCATTACCGCCTCTGCGGCAAGCATCGACGTCATCGAGCGCTATCACGCCAAGTTCGGCGAGGCTCTTGAGTTGCTGCGCCGTGGGGACCGACAGGCCTTCATCGACCAGTTCGGCGAGATCGAGCAGTGGTTCGGCTCGTATGCCGGTCGCTTCCTGACCGAGTCCCGTTCCCTGCTCGCCCACGCCGATGCCACCCGCTAGCCCAGCCACCGACCACACCTTCGCCATCGAGTCGCAGGGGACGATGCCGGACGGTCACGAGATGGCTTTCATCGGCCACGATCTGCTGCGCATCGAGAACCAACAGTTCGTCGAGTACTGGGTGGCTCCAAACCAGTCTGAACGCTGGGATTAAATACGAGGCATTGAGTGCAACGCCGCCCGGTGACCCGCGCAGGTATGCAGTAGGGCTTGCTCCTTAGGTCCCCACCACTCGACGCTGTCACCGCGCTCGAGGTGGTCTCGGGCAATGGCCAACTCCGACGACTCGTCTTGGAACGCCCGCATCGCCCTCTCTCCGGCTGGCCCTAGATTTTCTTTGGCCCAGTGTCGAGCCCGACGGCGAGCGCCGGGGCACGTCAGCATGGCCACGTCGCCAGGAGAGAACCACCCGTTGATTCCGTACCCCGTGAGGTGGTCCCGGATCATGCGCACTTCTGCTCGGCGGGCAAAGATCACGATCGCTACAAAGCCGACAAACAACGGCACCTGGAGCAGGAAGTACAGCGGCAGCCACAGGTCGGTCAGTGCGGCGCCGTTCCACACTCCGTGCGCGCCCACGGCGGCCAGGTAGCCGATGAGCGGCACAACGGCATAGCGCGCGCGCTGTTGATGAGCAACTAAGCCGAGGGCTATGCCGAAGCACACGGTGAACATGGGGTGAGCAAAGGGCGTCACGAGGCATCGCAAAACGAAAACGGAGACAAGACCAGACTGGCCCAACATCTCGTAGCTGCGCGCCAAGTAGAGAATGTCTTCAACGAACGCAAACCCGATGGCCACGATGCCTGCATACACAATGCCGTCAACCACACCGTTAAATTCGCGTCGGGCGAAAACAAAGATCGCCACGACCCCCAGGCACTTCGCAAACTCTTCGACGATCGGCGCAGCCACCACCGAGGCGGCGAGATCGGATGGGACACCGGCCCGCACCAACAACGGGGTCAGCAGCAGGCTCAAACCGATGCTGAGCGCGGTTGCCACGAGTGCTCCCCACCCAAACGCAAACCACAGCATGGGCGCAGGCTCTGACTCGAGACGGTCAACCCACAGGAACAGGGGCACCACGATGCCGATCACCGTTGTCGAGATGGCAGCGGCAAGGAGCACCGCGGCCAAACCAGCACTCTGGCTCAACACCAACGTCATGACCAGCGCCCCGATGAGAAACACGGTAAGGCTGATGCCCCACATAAGAGTTCGTCGCGCCCGTGGACGATGGGTCACGTTGGGGCTCACCATCGCTGCCCCATTGGTGTCCACAGGGGGACGATATAGGGCTGAGTACCGGTTCGGCACCCGGTTACTCTGGTGCGGTGAACACCGCAAATCCTGCAAAAGCCTCCCAAGACCGGTTAGTGTGGATCGATTGTGAGATGACTGGGCTCGACATTTCCGCGGACGCGCTGATTGAGGTTGCCGCCTTGGTGACCGACGTCGAGCTCAACGTCTTGGGCGAAGGCGTCAACGTGGTCATTCGCCCGCCTGATGAGGCCTTGGCGCAGATGGGCGACTTCGTCCGGGAGATGCACGTGACCAGTGGGCTGCTCGACCAACTCGCTGACGGCGTGCCGATGGCCCAGGCTCAGCGCGACGTCATGGACTACGTGCGTGAGTGGGTGCCCGAGCCGAAGAAGGCCCCGCTGGCTGGCAATACGGTGAGCACCGACCGACTGTTTCTGGCGCGCGACATGTCCGAGTTGGAGCAGCACCTGCATTACCGCATCGTCGATGTGTCCTCGATCAAGGAACTGGCTCGTCGGTGGTATCCGCGTGCCTACTTCAACTCGCCCACCAAAACCGGTGGCCACCGCGCCCTCGGCGACATCGAAGACAGCATCGCCGAGCTGCGCTACTACCGCCGTGCCGTATTCCGGGATCCCCCCGGCCTGGACACCGCAGCCCTGCGCGAGATCACTCAACCTGGCGAGTAGCCACCTGCCATATTGCGCGCGTGGAAACGTACGAACGAGGACAGCCAGTCGGCGATGCTGTGCACGACTGGGAAGGCGCGCAAATCCTCTCATCGCGCCTACTGACGGGTCGGTTCTGTCGGTTGGAGCAGCTCGATGCGGCTCGATACGTAGAGCACATCTTCGCCGCAGACAGGCTCGACGCTGACGGGGCTAGTTGGACGTATTTGCCCTACGGTCCGTTTGCTTCCCTGGCTGCATGCCGAGTGTAGGTCGGCGAGGTTGCCGCTTGCTCCGATCCCTACGTCTACGCGGTCATTCTCAGCGATCCGTCGATGGCGGAGGTGGCTGGCGTGCCGGTTGGGGTGGCGAGCTATTTGCGGCCCAATCCCTCAGCCGGTTCGATCGAGGTCGGGCACATTCACCTCTCACCCCTGCTGCAGCGCAAGCGCGCAGCCACCGAAAGGCAGTTCTTGATGATGACGCACGCCTTCGACGATCTGGGGTACCGCCGATACGAGTGGAAGTGCGATGACATCAACGCTTCATCTCGGTCAGCAGCGCTGCGGCTGGGCTTTCGCTATGAAGGCACCTTTCGTCAGGATGCCGTGGTGAAGGGGCGCAACCGCGACACCGCGTGGTTCTCGATCACCGATGCCGAATGGCCCCGCGTGCGAGGCGCCTTCCTTGACTGGTTGAGCCCTGACAACTTCGACGACGAGGGTAGGCAGCGCGCGTCCCTGCAGGCTCGGGCACCGTTCCCGAGTCGGTAACTGTGGGTCGGGCCCGCTAGGTCCCCAACGCAAAGCAGGGCGGACCTTGACGGTCCGCCCTGCTTTCGATGTCCTTTGGACATCCTGTGGGTGAGTGACGGGACTTGAACCCGCGACATCCGCCACCACAAGGCGGCGCTCTACCTGCTGAGCTACACCCACCACGGCTACCCGAGCGACTGAATCGCGTTAGGCAACGCCGACCATCGTACCTGCTGCAAACCGGTGCTCAGAACGCGTTTGCGCCCTCTCAGGAGTCCTTCGAAGTCTTGCGCTCTGCAGCCGCCTCCATGCGGATCCGACGCAATTCTTCGATCTTCGCCCGGGCGCCCTTGACCTTCTTTTCGACGCCTTTACGGTTGCGCAGCGGTAGCTGAATCTGCTCCTCTGCGGCGACACCGGCCTGGAGTTGGCGACTGCGCTCGATCTCTGAATCCACCTCGGCTCCGATGAGCAACACGATGTTAGTGACCCAGATCCACAGCAGCAACACGATGACACCGGCAAGTGCCCCGTACGTCGCGTTGTAGGACGCTAGGTCAGAACTGACGTACAGACCGAGCAACACCGTGGCGAGCGCCCAAACCACGATCGCGAAGGCCGAGCCGACAGTGATGAAACGGAACTTCGGGCTCACGTTGGGGGTGGACCAATAGAGCACCGACACGATGCCCATCACGATGGCCACCACGACCGGCCACTTAGCGATGCTCCACACCAAGACCACCGTCGACCCCAGCCCGACAACGTCCGCTATGGACTCGGCGAAACTAGTATTGACCACGAGCGCAAACGCCACAAGAAGCACCATGACGGCCATCACGATCGTGATGCCGTAAATCCAGGGCTTCAGCACCCAGATGGGCCGCCCCTCCTGCACGTCGTAGACCTTGTTCATCGAACGCGAGAAGGCATTGACGTAGTTAGACGCCGAATACAACGCACCGGCCACACCAACGAACAAGGCGACGCCCGCTCCGCCAGATCCAAGGTTGTCCTTGATGAAGTCGTTGACGATCTTCAATGAGCTATCCGGAACCCCCATCTGCGCCGCGATCTTGAGCAACTGCGTAATGGTGTCGTCACCCAAGAGACCGAGTAGCGAGATCATGGCCAGCAGTGCAGGGAAGAGCGACAGCACCGCGAAATAGGTCAAAGAGGCCGCCAGGTCGGTGCCACCGTCAGCAACGAATTTGGGGATCCCGCGCTTGAACGCGTTAAGTACGCTCGGCTTCGCTCGAGGCGGAGGCGACGGGGGTTGGTCAAGTTGCTCGGTGCTGGTCACGCACAGAAGTGTGCCTCACAAAGCGCGCAGGAGAGTGGCGGCATACCGTCGGCGACAGCAAAAACCCCCGCCGCGACGATGCATGCGACGGGGGTTTTCGGTGAGTGCGCCAACAGGGACTCGAACCCCGAACCCGCTGATTAAGAGTCAGCTGCTCTGCCAATTGAGCTATTGGCGCAACAGCGCAGAACTTTATCACCGCAACCCCTAGCGCCATAAATCACGATGCCTCAGGATGAG
>JBBSKS010000038.1:0-16076 GCA_038256095.1 Actinomycetales bacterium
GATGTCAACGCCGTCGTCCGAATAAGAACTCTGCGCGGCCAAGAAAGCGGCAGATAAGGCGACGGGGACGCCTTTTCGACCGTAGAAGTGCCTTCTTCTCTCTTTATGCCTTTAACGGCGTGAAACAGTAGTATTCGACTCGAGGTCCGTTCGGGCGCTTACTATCAGTTCATGACGAGCCCTCAATGAATTCTGTTCAATCACGTCTGCTCGCGGCGACTGATGCTGTGCGTTGTGCTTCGTTCCCGTTGCCGCGCAGGCTGCGACGCCCGCCCCCGCGGCTGTCCACGCTCAGGACAACGCCGACGCCACCGAAGGCCCGGACGGCATTCCCGCCGACCACCCCGACTTGTGGGCTGAGTCACCTCAGCGGCGAAGGCTTCACGAGTGTCGCCTGCTTCACCGAATTTGGCAGCGCTCCCACCTACGAGTCGACCGAGGCCCCCGACCCCGGCACCGACTGGTTGATCATCGTGCTTGCCTCTGATGATGGCGGCATCTTCGACATCATCGGCAAGCTGCAGGTGGGCCAGGTCTTCTCCCTTGAGGACGAAAACGGATCCCAGGCGACGCTGTCGGCCGCGGTCTTGCCAGGCGGATCTCGACATGAGTGGCGTGGGCGATGAAGAGTTCCTCGACGACCTCAATGGCGAGGGCAACGCCTTCACCGAAGGTGCCGTGCCCTCAGCCGGCCCCAGGGTCGAGACTGACGTCTCTGTCACGGACGGTAATAGCGGCCTAGGCGCAATCGTCGAACTCGAGGCCGCCGGCTTCTCACTCATCACCGTAGGCAGCCACCCACTCGCGCCGTAGTGTCGACTACGCACCGCAAAGGCTCAAACCCTCGATGAGGATTCGAGCCTTTGCGGTTTGTGTAAGAACACGATGTCGGGGTGACAGGATTTGAACCTGCGACCTCGTCGTCCCGAACGACGCGCGCTACCAAACTGCGCCACACCCCGTGGCTCGCATCCCCAGGGATGCGCAGCGTCGGTCACGATATCCCACGGCGACCGCGCCACCGAATCGAGGAGATGCGGCGTCAGGCGACAGGTCGAGGCGTCAGCGTGAGCAGGGTGGCTTCGGGGCGGCAAGCCAGCCTAAACGGTGAATAGGGAGAGGCGCCGAGTCCGGCGGAGACGTGCAGGTATGCCGCGTCGTACGGTGTCCGTGCGCCCACCCCCGCCGTTCCAGCGCCCGGCCACCAGCGCGACATACCTTTGACGCGGGCGGTGTCGAGATCGCAGTTGGTGACCAGCGCTCCGTAGCCCGGCACACACACCTGGCCGCCGTGGGTGTGGCCAGCGATCAGCAGGCGCGCGCCGTCGGCGGCCATGGGGTCGAGCACGCGCTGATAAGGCGCATGCGTAATACCTATGGTTAGGTCCGCGTCTGGCGCGGCCTGGCCAGCCACCAGGTCGTAGCGGTCGTAGCCGATATGTGGATCGTTGACTCCAACAACTTCAAGGTCGCTACCAGCAATCGTGACCCGGCGGCGCTGGTGCATGAAGTTGTGCCACCCCGATGCCTCGAAGCCGTCGATCAAGTCAGCAGTGGGGAGGCGTTTGGCGGTCAACGCCGCCCCTCGCCGGTGACTGTCGTTGAGGTAGCCCAGGGGGTTCTTCAGCGCCGGCGGAAAATAGTCGTTCGAGCCCAGCACAAACCCGCCGGGCCGCGACAGCAGTGGACCGTAAGCATCAAGGACAGCGGGGACGCCGTCCATGTGGGCGAGGTTGTCCCCAGTGCTGAGGACTAGATCTGGCTCCAGAGCATCAAGCCCGCGCAGCCAGTCGGCGCGATACGTCTGTCGGGGGTGCAGGTGCAGGTCGGTGATGTGCAGGACACGCACCGGCAGTGCACCGGGGGGAAGAACCGGCACGTCGAAGCGCCGCAGCGCGAAGGCTCGCGGCTCGACCAGCGTGCTCCACGCGAGCAGCCCTGCCCCGAGGCCGACGGTGCTGGCGGCCAGTGCGGCGACTACGGGAGAAGCAGGCATGGGCCGAGCATGCCAGATCGAGGCGAGACACCCATCAAGCCAGAGACGCCCTGCGATCAAGCACGCTGCGGATGGCCTTACCGGGGATTATTAACGCCGAGGTGGCAGGCAAAGAACATCGTGAGCTCAGCGAGGATGACGTGGTAGTTGTTGTGGCCAAGGAAGCCGAGGAAGCCAAGCGACGCAAAGAGGCATCGAGTGCGTATGCCGACGCGGGGCGACCGGGATGGCTCAGATGGGCAGTGTGATGAAGCGCGTTCAGCTTCTACTCGTCGTCTTTTTTCTTGTCGTCATTCTCGGCGTCGTCGCTCTGAGTGTCATTAGCGTCAGTGTCTGCGGGGTCCGGCGTCGAAGGTGGCTTCACGATCGGGGGATCTAGTGGCTTTATTCCGTTTGAGACGTAGACCTTGACGGTGCTCCCTCTGCTGACCGAGCGGCCCGTTCCCGGGGAGGTGTAAAGCGCGGTGCCACTGGGTTGGATGGAGCTAATGGGGGTGCGGACTGCGGCAAGATCCTGCTCGTTAAAGGCCTTTGTCACGTCAGACATGCTTAGCCCCTGGACGCTGGGGACCAACACCTTCTTGCCGTTCAGCATTTCCTGCGACGGCTTCTCGAACTTCTCCACCTCGGTGTTTTCGAGGGCCTGACTCATGATCCTTTTCCACATCGGGGCTGCCAGCTTGGAGCCGTACAACTGGCCATCGATGTACTTTCCGCCAACGGTGATGTTTTGCAATCGGTCCGAGTAGATCTCTTCGCCGTCTATCGTCGTGCCGCTCGGATAGCCGACCCAGACCGCAGTCGACAGTTGTGGGGTGTAGCCGGCGAACCACGTGTGTTGTGACCTGTCGTCCGTTCCGGTTTTGCCACCGGCAGGTTGACCGCTATCGAGCGCTGCCCGGCGGCCAGAGCCTGCCTCTTTGACGACTTCCTGCATCAATTCGGCAACCCCGGCTGCGACGTCCGGGTCGATAACCTGCTCGCACTTGTCGATCTGGAGGGGTATCTCCTCGCCCTGTGCGTTGGTAATCTTCTCGATTGGGTTGGGAGGGCAGTAGATGCCACCAGAGGCAATGGTGGCGTAGGAGTTTGCTACTGCCAGGGGGGTGGCGCTGTCTGAGCCGAGGACCATGGCCGGTGGGTTATTGAACTTCGTACCCTCGCCCGCGTAAGGATCCCCGTCGCCACTTTCGAGGCCCATACGAGCCATCGTGTCGCGAATATCGCAAGTGCCAATCTGTGACGAGAGCGTGGCGAAAGCAGTGTTCACTGACGATGCTGTGGCCTTGCGCAAGGTGATCCTGGGGTCGAAGTTCTTGTCTTCGGAGTTGCGGACCGCCCAGTATCGCTCGCCGATGGTGCACTTGGGGTCGAAGTCATCCTTAAAGAAGATCGCAGCTGGGCTGACGTTGCCACGCGACGACTTGGGGTTACCTGGTTCATCGAGCCACTGATTGTTGCGATCCACCTTCGACGGTTTACGCACCGAAAGTGTCGTGTTGACGGGAACGCCCTCTTCGAGCGCAGAGACGAGCGCGAAGGCTTTGGCGATCGATCCGATCGGGAAGCCCGAGCCGCCGGTATCTGAGTTCCAGTTGAGCGATGTTTCGACAGTTGGGTCTTTAGACTTCTCCAACGAGTAATCGGAGGATTGGTTAAAGGCTAGGACCTTGCCTGTGCCTGGCTCGATGATGGCGGCCGCCGAAGCAAGACCGTATTTGTTGCCAGGAGGGACAGCCTCCGAAGTGACCTCGTGAATCCTCTTGTATAGATCAGGGTCAAGAGTCGTGGTGATGGTCAGGCCACCTGTATAGAGGGCTTTTTCACGCTCCGAGAGGGTCTTCCCGAGCGTCGGGTTTTCCCTCAGCCATGCCTCAACGTAGTCACAGAAGTACTCGTACCGGCTTTTGAGGCAGGTCCGCTGGCTGTCGGTGACCTCGAGGTCCAGACCGGACTTCTTAGCCTTGCGCCATTCCTTCTTTGTAATCATGGCCTGCCCATACATCTTGTCGAGCACCACGTTACGGCGGGCGATCGAGGACTTAGGGTTGTTGACCGGGTCGGTGATCGACGGTGCCCGGACTACGCCCGCCAAGGTGGCTGCCTGCGGCAGCGTGAGTTCACTGGCCTTGACGTTGTAGTAGTGACGGGCCGCGGCTTCGACGCCGTAGGACCGGTCGCCGTAGTAAGCGAGGTTGAGGTAGCCCTCAAGGATTTCGTCCTTGGTGAGGCGCTCTTCTAGCGTCACCGCATACTTCAGTTCGCGCAGTTTGCGGACGTACCCCTGCGTGCCGCTGCGGGCGAACAACGCCTGCTGAGCTTCAACATCGCCCTCGCGCTGAGCCTGCTCGGCGAGGGTCAACTTCACGTACTGCTGCGTTAAAGTCGAGCCGCCCTGGGTGGTCTCCGTCGTCGTATTAGAGACGAGTGCGCGCGCCAAACCTTTAGGGTCAACGCCACCGTGCTCGAAGTAGCGCTCGTCCTCAATGGCAATCTGGGCCTGCTGCATGATCGGAGCAATTTCGTCCAGCCCGACGATGATCCGGTTCTCCAGCGACGGGGTGGAAATCAACCTTCCCTTGGCGGTCTCGATGCGTGACTGTTGAGCCAACGGATTCGAGTTCAGCTCGCCCGGCAACTCCTCGAACAGGGTGACGCCTTCACGTGCGGCACTGCCCGCTGAGCCGACAACGGGCAGCAGTAAGCCCGCTCCGATCAAACCCATCAGGACAGAAATTGCCATGAAGGCACCGAGCAGGGAGGTGACTTTCGCCAAGGAAGTGGCTAAACGCATAATCCAACAGTACGGGCCGAACCTTAAAGCGCGGTGGACTTGCCAGGGTTAGTGGGTAGATGCCGCGTCGGGTGTCGTTAGGGTTGGTGCATGACCTCCTGGGAATACGCCACTGTGCCACTGATCGTCCACGCCACGAAGCAGATCCTCGACCAATGGGGTCAAGACGGGTGGGAGCTGGTGCAGGTGGTGCCCGGCCCCGACGGCGGATCCAACTTGGTCGCTTACCTCAAGCGCGAAAAGTAGCCCGGTGAGCACCTCGGCGGTCGAGCAGCGTCTGGCCGATCTCGGGCTCACGGTGCCCGACGTTGCTGCCCCCGTGGCGGCCTATGTCCCGGCGCTGAGACAGGGCGATCTGGTCTTCACCTCCGGCCAGCTGCCCTTCGTCAATGGCGTGCTCGCGGCGACGGGCAAAGTGGGGGACGGGGCCGATCACGTCAGCGCCGAGCAAGCGAAGGAGTGCGCGCGGTTGTGTGCCCTCAACGCCATTGCCGCCGTGAAGTCGGTGATCGGTGACCTCGACGCGGTGACGCAGGTCGTCAAGGTGGTCGGGTTCGTCGCCAGTGACCCGTCGTTCACAGGCCAACCCGGGGTGATCAACGGAGCAAGTGAGCTTCTTGGAGCCGCATTCGGCGAGGCAGGCATCCACGCTCGCTCGGCCGTCGGTGTGAGCGTGCTGCCGATGGACACCCCGGTCGAGGTCGAGATCGTGGTTTCGCTCAGTTGATGAGAACCGTCAGCTAGTTCGACGTATGCAGTCATCACGCTCGCCGCATGACCCGCCGTGGACCACAGGTCGGGTCAGCGAGCGAGCGTGGTGTCAGTTGTGCCCTAACCCCTCGCCGATGACGCTCGACGGCACCAACACCTGGGTTCTCACTGAGCCAGGGTCTGATCAGTCGGTTGTGGTGGACCCTGGGCCACTCGACCCGGGATCCGCCAACGAGGCGCACCTGCAGGCGGTGCTGAGCCACGTCGAGAGCATCGGGTCGCGCGTAGCGTTGACGCTGCTGACCCATCACCATGCGGACCACGCTGAGTCGGCTGCCCGTTTCGCCATGCTCACCGGCGCCCCGGTGCGGGCCAGCGGTAGCGGCCACGACAATCTCGTGGATGGTGATCACCTGAGCATTGGCGGCCTCGAGCTGCTCGTCGTCGCGACCCCAGGGCACACCGCAGACTCGACCAGTTTCTTACTCGCCCAAGAGCAGCGCCTACTGACCGGGGACACGATTCTTGGCCGAGGCAGCACGGTGGTCGCTCATCCTGATGGCGAGCTCTCGGCATACCTCGAGTCGTTGGAGCGGTTGGAATCCATGACTGGGTCAGGAGTCTTCACCTCTTTGGCCCCGGGTCACGGCCCCACGGTTGCCAATGCGCGGCAGACCATCGAAGGCTACCAGGCACATCGGTGGCAGCGACTGAGTGAAGTCCGGGACGTCGTTGCGACCCTGCCCACCGGCAACCCGGACCAGATCGCCGACGCGGTCGTGCAGCAGGTGTATGCCGACGTGGCACGGGACGTGTGGCCAGCGGCGAGGTTAAGCGTCCTTGCCCAGCTTGAGTACTTAAGAGTGCGCTAGCGAGCGCGACGCGACAGTCGATCCAAGTCGACGAGCGTCACCGACTTAGCGCCAAGCGTCAACCACCCCCGCGCCGCGAAATCCGCCAAGGCCTTGTTGACCGTCTCGCGGGACGCTCCCACCAACTGTGCCAATTCCTCTTGAGTGAGGTCGTGGGCGACGCGCACCCCAGCGCTGGAGGGCTGACCGAAGCGGCCGGACAAATCGAGAAGAGCCTTAGCGACGCGGCCGGGAACGTCGGTGAACACAAGGTCGGAAAGACCCTCGTTGGTGCGACGCAGCCGCCGAGCCAAGCCCGCGAGCATATGCATCGCCACCTCGGGGTGTCCCGCGATGAAGGTGCGCAAATCCTTGTTGTGCAGCGCGATCAAATCCGTGGCGTTCACCGCCGTGGCGCTCGTGAGCCTCGGGCCGGGGTCAAAGAGACTCAACTCCCCAAACATCTCGCCCGGCCCCAAAACTGACAGCAGGCTTTCGCGGCCATCGGCGCTGGTGCGACCGAGTTTGACCTTGCCGCTGGTGATGACGTAGAGGGAATCGCCCCTATCTCCTTCGTGGAAGATCTCGTGGCCTTTGCCGATGTGCCTGGCTGACATGGACTCGATGAGTCGCTCAACCGCCTCTTGATCGAGGGCGGCGAAGAGTGGGGCCTGCATCAACACCTGTTTGTCCACATCCGTCATCCTGCCACCTTTGCGGGCGAAGCGGCAGGGGTAGCGCACGGCGACGTAGGCTTCTGAGGTGGTTTCCCCTCGACGTAGCGACGAAGAATCGCCCCTCGCGCTGACCCGTAGGGCGCGCAAAATGTACCGAACCCTCGAGGTGCGCTACCCCGACGCTCACTGCGAACTCGACTTCAGCAACGCGTTCGAGTTGCTGGTCGCTACGGTCCTGTCGGCGCAAACAACTGACGTGCGCGTTAACTCGATTACGCCGGCGCTGTTCGCGCAGTTCCCGGACGCGACGCGCTTGGCCGCCGCCGACCGTGAGGTGGTTGAAACCATCGTGAAGCCGACCGGTTTTTTTCGGGCCAAGACCAACTCGATCCTCACACTAGCCGCCAACCTCGTTGAGCGTTTTGACGGTGAGGTGCCCGGCACCCTGGCTGACCTCGTGACGCTGCCGGGAGTGGGTCGCAAGACGGCGAATGTCGTCCTGGGCAACGCGTTCGGTGTTCCGGGGATCACCGTCGACACGCACTTTGGCCGCATGGTGCGCCGTTTCGGGTGGACCGATCTGGAAGATCCGGTGAAAGTTGAGCACGCGATCGGTGCGTTGATCCCGAAAAGGGAATGGACTCAGCTCTCACACGTCTTGATCTTCCACGGGCGGCGCATCTGCCATGCACGCAAACCGGCCTGCGGGGTGTGTCCGGTGGCCGCCATGTGTCCTTCGTATGGCCTCGGCGAGACGGACCCGACTAGCGCGGCGGCTCTGGTGAAGACCGGTCCGCCTCGGTGATCTCGTCAGCGCAAGCCCACGCTGGCCATGCGTCGGGTCACGCCCCGCCGTCATGGTTGGCCGACGTGGCGCCGCGGCTTGCCCTGATGCCCGGCGAGACGTTCAGTTCTTTTCTGCCGCCCGTTGGGGGAGGGCGACGAGCCTCGGCGGTGCTGGTGCTGTTTGGGCCAGGCGCACGCGGCCCAGAGGTCGTCCTGACGGTGCGTGCGCAGAGCCTGCGCTCTCACCCCGGGCAAGTCTCTTTCCCCGGTGGTGGCAGCGAGCCGGGCGACGTTGACGAGGTGCAGACCGCTCTACGGGAGGCGGCCGAAGAGGTCGGGTTGGACGCGGCTGAGGTTGTGGTGATGGCGCAGTTGCCGACGCTGCACATACCGGTCAGTGGGTATGACGTCACACCGGTATTGGCGTGGTGGGCTCGGCCAGGCCATGTCAAGGTCACAGATCCAGCAGAAGTGGAGCAGGTACTCCGCGCTCCCGTGAACCAACTGCTGGACCCGGAGCGCAGATTCCAGGTGCGTCACCCAACCGGATTCATGGGACCGGCCTTTGAGGTCGACTCCATCGTGATCTGGGGGTTCACAGCAGGCTTGCTAGATCGAGTCCTCGACCTGGCTGGTTTGACCCAGCCGTGGGACCGCAGCCGGGTCCGTGATGTGAACTGAGCCCTACTTGCTGGGCTTGACGGCCGCAACCGTCTTTTGTGCGTTGTCAATGGCCTTCTCGGGCTTGCCCTTGACCTTGCCGATTTGACCCTTGCCGACTAGCGCCAGGATCCCGGCAATGAGGAACAGGACACCGGCAACGATCAGCAGGCCGGCCCAGACGGGCAACCAGATGGCGATAACCCAGGCGAGGCCCAGCAGGAGCACACCGAAGCCGTAGGCACCGAGCACACCCGCGCCGGCGAACAGACCCACGCCTTTACCTGCGTGGACGACGTCGTTTTTGATCTCGACCTTCGCGAGCTCTACTTCGCTGCGGACGATGGCCGACACGTCGGCCGAGGCGTCGGCGACCAGTTGCCCGATGGTGCGCTCATCGTTCGGCGAGGGGGTCTGCGTAGTAGACATGGCCAGAACTGTATCCCCTCGCTATGTCGTACGCAGTCCGGGCGGGGCGGACACCGATGAAAAAGTATTGGTGCCCGCCCGGCACCCCCTGTTAGTGCCGGGCGGGCACCCATCGACAACCCGGTCCCGTGACAGCCAGGGGCGCGTCGCAGTGCGTAGCGCCACGTCGATAAGACAATCATGCCTGAGGGTGTATCTGTATTGACCCTACGGACGGTAAAGGTTTGGCAAATTCTTTTACTCGCTCGTAAGACCCTGCTTTATTTTGTCCATGACGGTCGAATCTGCAAGCGTCGTAACGTCCCCGACCTCGCGGTCCTCGGCCACATCTTTGAGCAGACGGCGCATGATTTTGCCTGATCTGGTCTTCGGCAGTTCGGCGACAACCATCACCTGTCGGGGTCGAGCGATTGCACCGATTTCGCTGGTGACGTGGGCACGTAGTTCCTTGACGATGTCGGCGTGATCGTCGCCCTTGGCTGTGCTGGCGTTCGCTGCCTCTGTGCGCAGGATGACGAACGCGCAGACCGCTTGGCCGGTCATGTCGTCGGCTGCTCCCACGACCGCGGCTTCAGCGACCGAGGGGTGCGAGACCAGGGCGGATTCGATCTCGGTCGTCGATAGGCGGTGGCCGCTGACGTTCATCACGTCGTCCACCCGCCCCAAGACCCAGATGTTGCCCTCTTGGTCTTTCTTGGCCCCGTCTCCGGCAAAGTAGATGCCGGAGAACCGCGACCAGTAGGTGTCGGCATACCTTTGCTCGTCGCCCCAAATACCGCGCAGCATCGAGGGCCAAGGCTCGGTGATGACCAGATAGCCACCCGATCCGTCCGGCACCGACGTGCCAGCGTCGTCCACAACATCCACGCTGATTCCGGGTATGGCGAGTTGCGCAGACCCGGGTCGGGTTTGGGTGACGCCGGGCAGCGGGCTGATCATGATGGCGCCGGTCTCGGTCTGCCACCAGGTGTCGACGATCGGGCAGCGATCCCCTCCGATGACCCGGCGATACCACATCCACGCCTCCGGGTTGATGGGTTCGCCGACTGATCCGAGCAACTTCAGCGAGGACAAGTCGAACTTTGCGGGGATCTGCTCGCCCCACTTCATACACGCGCGGATAGCGGTGGGGGCGGTGTAGAAGATGGTGACGCCGAAGTCCTGGATGATCTCCCACCAGCGTCCCTGGTGCGGGGTGTCCGGGGTGCCTTCGTACATCACCTGGGTCGCACCCAGCGCCATGGGGCCGTAGACGATGTAGGAGTGCCCGGTCACCCAGCCGACATCGGCGGTGCACCAATACACGTCCTTCTCGGGGTGTATGTCGTGCACGTACTTACTCGTGAACGCAGCCTGAGTGAGGTAGCCGCCGGTGGTGTGGAAAATGCCCTTGGGCTTGCCGGTGGTGCCCGAGGTGTAGAGGATGAAGAGCGGGTGCTCCGAGTCGAAGGCCCCAGGGTCGTGCGTGGGGGACGCCGCCTCGAGGGCCTCGTGCCACCACACGTCGCGGTCTGCGTGCCAGTCGACGTCACCTTCGGTGCGCTGGACCACCAGCACTGAGGTCACGGTGCTCTCGCCGCCCTCGGGGTCGACCGCGGCATCGACGGCGGGCTTCAAGGGCGAGGCTTTGCCTTTGCGATAGCCGCCGTCAGCGGTGATGACGACCTTGGCCTGTCCATCGGCGATCCGAGTGCGTAGGGCAGAAGCTGAGAAGCCGCCGAAGATCACCGAGTGGGGGGCTCCGATGCGGGCGCAGGCCAGCATGGCAATCGCCGCCTCGGGGATCATCGGCAGGTAGATCGCCACCCGGTCGCCCGTCTCTACTCCCAGGTCAATGAGCGCGTTGGCGGCCCGCTGCACCTGCTCGTGCAGGTCGCCATACGTCAGGTCCTGGGTATCGCCCTGCTCACCGACGAAGTGGATTGCGACTCGGTCTCCGTTGCCTGCGTGCACGTGACGATCGACACAGTTCAACGAGACGTTTAGTTTGCCGCCGTCGAACCATCGCGCCACCGGAGCGTTCGACCAATCCAACGTGCTGGTGAAGGGGGTGTCCCAAGTCAACAGATCGTTGGCCTGGTCAGCCCAGAAACCCTCACGGTCGCGTCCGGCTGCTTGGTACAACGCTGCCGTGCCGTTGGCCTGAGCCACGAACTCCTCACTGGGCGGGAAAAGCCGCTCCTCGTGCGAGAGATTGGACAGCGTTGCCTCGGTCACAATGGCTCCTTAGAGAAGAAATTACATCGATCCGCCTACTCAACATCGTGCGGGCGCAGAGAGCAAGGGGAGAGGATGATCGGGTGAGTGCTGCTGCGATGCCCAACGCCCTGACCGACCTCTTGCGTTTGCCTGACGTTCAAGAGTCGACACGGAACGCGCGAAAAGCGTGCGAAGAGCTGCGTTGGCACCCAGCCCTGCGTCGCCGGATCCCCGAAGCGGCCGCCGAATCACGGGTGCGCGGCGCCGTAGCAAGCGCTTCGCTGGAAGGAGCCGAGATCGCGGGCAGCCGCTTGAGCCTTCCCTTGGTTCGCGATGTGATGCGCGGTGCGCAGAAGCCGCCGGCGACCTTGGACCCCATGTGGCGAACGATGATGGCCGCTATCCAGGCGACGGCCGCTGGTGAGCGGATCACTCAGCGTTCGTTGGGCTCGCCGATGCAAGTGTTGGCGGGGCTACACGTCGCCGCGGCCGCTGGGTTGCTGCCGGCCGCGCAGGTTGGTCGCCCGCGGTTGCCCGACGAGGACTGCGTGGAATGGGTGGAACTCGCCCCAGCCCCGACCGGTAACGCGATGCGCGAGCGTCTGTCGGGGGTCGCCGATTTGATGAAATCTGTGCCAGGCGGGTCGGTGTCTGCGGTAGTGCTGGCCGGTCTGATCCACGCCGAGATCATTGCCACCAGGCCTTTTGTGGCCGGTAACGCTTTAGTCGCGCGATCCTTGGAGCGGGTAGTGCTCCAGCAGGCGGGGCTGGATCCCACCGGTATTGCCGTGGTTGAGGCCGGCCACGCGGTGGGGGTCGGGGCCTCCTACCGTGGGGCGCTGACGGCATACGTCGAGGGTGGGCAACGTGGAGTCGGCTTGTGGCTGGTGCACTGCGCCGAAGCCGTGACGCATGGTGCGATCGTCGGGAACGAGATTGCTGACGCCGTCCTGGCTGGGCGACTGACCTGACGTTTGACGCGTTGTGATGGGTGCCTCCGGTGATCCTTCGTCATCGTGCGGTGGGGTCGTTTAGGGCATAGTTGCACCGTGAGGTCATTGAAGGCACAATTACTTTTAGCACTCCCCCTCGGGGTTGAGCGCAGGCGTTCCAGCCCGCCCCCCAAGGCGCTGTAGCGTCGACGGCCCCCGCTACCCCCCCAGCGGGGGCCGTCCCTCAATCACCTGGTGCAGTTGTGCACACCTTGTTGTGGCCCGCGCTTGGTCCACAGACCAGAGGGATAGACACGCAGGCGGTTGCTAGAGCTCTCATTGTGAATGTATGAATCTTTGGCAACCGAAGAGGTCTCAGCGGCTGAGTCCAAGGGCATCGCCTCGGCGCGTTGTTGGCGTGGTCGCTGCGTCGGGCGGGTTGGGGGCCAGCACGTTGGCGGTCGCGCTCGCTGTTCGAGCCTCCAGTGAAAATGTGGCTTCGCTCCTGATCGATGCTCATCCGTATGCCGGCGGCCTGGATGTGTGCCTCGGTCTGGACACTGAGCCGGGTCTGCGTTGGCCCGACCTAGCGTCCGTGCGAGGGGAGATCGATGCGCGGGCGATGTTGGAGCGGTTGCCGTCGACCCGGCAGTGTCGAGTGCTTTCGTGGGACCGCTCTGATCCAGCGGTCCTGGCCGATCAGGGGCTGTCCATCGCCAAGGCGTTGAGCGAGGCCGCTCACCTGAGCGTGATCGACCTCCCCGGGCCCGAGTCGCAAGGTGCGGCCGAGTGGTGGGAACTGTGCGAGGACATCGTGTTGGTATGTGGTGGCGGTGTGCGCCAGGTGGCCGCTGCCGCAGTGGTCTTGGAACGTCTCGAGACGTCGTTGCGGGCGACTTTGAAGAAACCGCAGGTGCACGGAGTCGTGCGTGAAAGTGGCGGAAGGGTTGATCGAGACCGGGCATCCGCCATCTTGGGCCTGCCTCTCCTTCGGGCCATGCGGCGCGACGCGGCCGTCGAGGCGGCGCTCACCAGTGGCGAGCCCATCGCCGCGAGGTCAAGCCCGGTGGCGAAACTTGCTGATGGCCTGCTGGGTGACATTCTTGGATGGGCCGACGCGGCATGAGTTTGAGCGATTCGCTCATCCAACGAGAGATCGAGCGCGGTCAGGCGCCGACGGCGGATGCTGTCGCCCGGATCTCGCAAGCACAACGCGTCCGCCTAGGGTCCGAGGGAGCCGCCGACGCGGAGCGGGCGCTTGGCAGTGCGGTGTTGGGTTTGGGGCCGCTGCAGTCGGTGGCATCCGACGAGCGGGTGACCGACATCCTGGTCAACGGATCGACCGGGGTCTGGATTGATCGGGGCGACGGTTTGGAGCGCGCCGACGTGTCGTTTGCTGACGATGCCGCGTTGCGTCGTTTGGCCGTTCGTCTGGCCTCCCTGGCCGGTCAGCGACTCGACGACGCGGCGCCCTACGTGGACGGTCTGTTGCCTGGCGGGGTGCGTCTTCATGCGCTGCTGCCGCCGCTCGTTGATGGGGCTGCCCACATCAGCCTTCGGATTCCTCGTCGAGTGCCGCCGCCGCTGTCGAGGCTGCGCGAATGGGGCATGTTCGATGCGGCGACCCAGGCGGTGTTGGAACAGGTGGTCAGAAGCAAGTTAGCCTTCATCGTGGGTGGCGGCACCGGGAGTGGTAAGACCACACTGCTGGCCGCCTTGCTGGCACATGTCCCATCCAGCGAGCGCATCGTTGTGGTTGAGGACGTCCGCGAACTGGCTGTCAGTCACCCGCACGTCATCCATCTGCAAGGTCGTGCTGCCAACGTTGAGGGCCGCGGCGAAATCGCACTCACGGCCCTGCTGAGGCAATGCTTGCGAATGCGCCCAGATCGCGTGGTTTTGGGGGAAGCCCGGGGCCCGGAGGTTCGCGAGTTGATGACCGCGATGAACACCGGTCACGAAGGCGGGTGCGGCACCATCCACGCCAACTCGGCCGCCGACGTCGTGTCGCGGTTTGAGGCGCTCGGAGCCTTGGCTGGCCTGAGCCCGGCGGCAGTGCACACCCAGTTGGCGTCGGCGGTGCAGGTGGTCCTGCACCTTGATCGATGGAACAGCGGCAGGTGCCTCAAAGAGGTGGCTGTGGTGAGCAGATTCGAGGGGCGCGTCGTCGTGACCAGCGCGATCCGCAGAGTCGGTGACCGGTATGTCGATGGGCCCGCTCGGGGCGATCTGTCTGCGCTGATCCAGGCGCGGGATCAGCGATGAGTCTCGATTCTACAGAGGCCGCGGCCTTGACCGCGGCGTTGTGCGTGGCTGCGATAGCTCTGTGGCCGACCCGGGCCCGTGTCAGATCAGATGCCGCTGCCGCCGTGGTGGCTGTGGCAAAATCCCCACGCTCGTGGAGTCCGTGGAGTCCGTGGAGTCCGAGGAGCTGGGTGCGCAGCTGGCGCTCGCGGTCTGTGGGGGCAGTTGACGTGTTGCCGCTCTTAGACGGGCTGCGTGCCAGCCTTGCGGCGGGGCTCACCCCAGAAGAATCGCTGAACTTGGCCGCGAGCAGCGCCGAGCCAGCCATGGCCGCGTCCTTGTCGCCGGTGATCGAAGCTGCGAGGGAAGGGAGCCCACTGGGTGGGGCCTGGCAGCGCGTGGCCCGCAACGAGGGACATCGCGACCTCGCCTCACTGGCTCGGGCATGGGTCATCAGCGAGCGATTGGGGTGCCCCTTAGCCGACGCGGTGGCGACGACGGCGAGCACCTCCCGGGCACGCACCGCCCTATCTCAACGACTGGACTCGGCCACGGCGGGCGCGCGGGCGACCTGTGCGTTGCTGAGCGCCTTGCCCCTTGGGGGAGTCGGCATCGCGCTCATGCTGGGCATCGATCCCGTGACACTCTATGGGTCGCCGATCGCCTTGGCCTCGGCCTTAGCCGGAGTGTGCCTGCTGTTGGCGGGGCGGTGGCTGGTGAATCGCATGATCACCGGAGTCGCTAAGGCGGTCCAGTGAGCCACTGGGACGCAGCTATCGCCGCAGCCTTGTGCGCGTGCGCCGTCTTGACGTGGCCTACAGGCGCGTCGCCCTGGCAGCTGCGGCGATCGTCGTCGAAAGGCTCGCGCGGAGCGCTCGACGGCGACGAGCCCGATTTGCCCGAAGTCCTGGACCACGTCGCGTTGGCGCTGCGCGGAGGTGCCGGGTTGCAGCCCGCCCTTCGCCATGTCGCCGCTGCGACGCCCGGTGACGCAGGGGTTGAACTCTCAGCGGTTGCCGCGGCGATGGCCTGGGGCTTGGACGATGAGGCTGCTTGGTCGAACGCACCGCCTCGCTGGCAGCCTGCGCGGAGGGCGCTGGTGCTTGCCGCACGCGGCGGCGTCGCACCGTCCGAGTTGTTGAGCGCTGCCGCCTCAGATATGCGCCGCGATGCATTGGCGCGGGTCGAAAACGAGACCGCTCGCTTGTCGGTGCGACTGGTGCTGCCGCTCGGTCTGGCGTTCTTGCCAGCCTTCATCCTGACGACCGTGGTGCCCGTCGTCGTTTCGCTGGCCGGCTCAGTCTTGGAGTTGCCGCAGTGAAGCGAAGAGGAAATAGGAGCCTACATATCGTCTACAACCGGTCGATGACGGCTGAAGAGACGATGACCGTGCGAGTCCCTCGTTCCGATATAGAGCGGCTACAGGCACTCGCGAGAGACCATCAAACGACCGCCACTGATGTGCTTCATTCGGCGATCGACGCGTTGGAGCGCCAAGAATGGCATGTCTTGGCTTGATGTGGCGCGGGGAACTGTGCAGTGTCGATCTCGGACCGCCCATGGGGCACGAGCCCGGTTTGTCTCGATCGGCCCTCGGAGTGTCAACAGACATCACTCGTAGCGGGGCGCGGGTCGTCATCGCAGTCCCGGTCGCACCAACTCCCTACGGACTCAGATGCCACACCTGGCCTAGGCGAACACCACGCCCGCCCTCTGGGAATCGTCAATAGGATCGGTTTTTATGGCGGCAGGTTTGGAGTTGAAGCTCTTTGTGCAACGGTGGCCCGACCTTGCCAA
>JBBSKS010000039.1:0-16060 GCA_038256095.1 Actinomycetales bacterium
CCGATGAGTTTGGCCTTCCCGTTCGCTATCCCTGGGCCAACGACTACCGGGGCAAGGCCATGGTGCTGTACGGGCACACGCCGGTCCCTGAGACCGAATGGGTCACCAACACGCTGTGCCTGGACACCGGATGTGTCTTCGGCGGACACCTGTCCGCGATGAGGTATCCCGAGCGCGAGATCGTCTCGGTCCTGGCTGAGCAGGTTTGGTACGAGCCGGTGAAGCCGCTGCGCCCCGAGCCGGTTCCGTCCAGTGCGTCTGACCGGACCGACGGGAGCCAGCTCAACCTCGATGACATGGTCGGCAAACGCGTCATCGACACCGGCCACCATGGCCGAGTGAGCGTGCACGAAGACAACGCCGCCGGGGCGCTCGAGGTCATGAGCCGTTTCGCGCTGCCGCCGCACCTCGTGCCCTACTTGCCACCAACGATGGCCCCCGCAGCAACCTCAGCTCGGGTGGGCGTGCTGGAGCACCCAGCCGAGGCGTTCTCGGCCTACCACAAGCATGGTGTGCGGGACCTGATCTGCGAAGAGAAGCACATGGGGTCGCGGGCGATGGTGCTGCTGTGCGCCGATGCCGGTGTCGCCGAACGCGTGTGGGGGTGCGCCAAAGGCCAAACCGGGGTCGTCTACACCCGCACCGGCCGGTCGTTTTTCGACGCGGCTGACACCGAGACGTTCTTAGGACGACTTCGTGCGGCGGTGTCGGATGCGGGCTTGTGGGCCGAGTTGGACACCGACTGGATGCTTTTTGACGCCGAGATTGTGCCGTGGTCGCTGAAAGCCGAACAACTGCTTTGTGAGCAGTACGCCAGCGTGGCTGCGGCGGCCGCCGCCGTGATGCCGGTGGCCCTGGGTGGGTTGGCAGCTGCTGGGTCTCGGGGGATCGACGTCGGCGATCTCCTGAGCGCCACCGCGGCACGCGCCGACAATGCGGCCTCTTTCCGGACGGCATACCGGCAGTATTGCTGGACCACTGAAGGGGTGGACGGCGTGCAGGTCGCGCCCTTTCAGATCCTGGCCACCGCCGGTGCGACCCACTCGACGCGTGCTCGTGGCCACCGACAGCTCCGACTCGATGGACGCCGCTACGCAGTGGTGGGAAGACCTCACCGCGGCGGGCGGTGAGGGCATGGTGGTCAAACCGATGGCCAACCTGGTCCACCAGGGAGGCAAAGGGTTGGCGCAGCCCGGCATCAAGGTGCGTGGCCGCGAGTATTTGCGGATCATTTACGGCCCGGACTACACCGAGCCTGCCAACCTGGAGCGTCTGCGGCAACGTCACCTTGGGTTGAAGCGGTCCTTGGCGCTGCGTGAGTATGCGTTGGGCTTGGAGTCGCTGGAACGGCTCACGGCTGTGACCGCGCGCTCCGGGGTGGACGTCGGTCTGTCGGTGTGGGTGTTTACGCTCCATTCATGACCGAATTCACGCAGCCCTCCCCAGACGCCGAGCCAGAAGTCGACACGCTGGGCTCGGCCACCCCGCAGACCAACGATCAACTCGACAAAGACCCCTCTGATTGGGTGACCGGAGACGAGCCCATCACTGCGTCGCAGCGCAGCTACCTCGACACGTTGGCCAGTCAAGCAGGTGAGGAGATCTCTGCTGACCTGACGAAGGCGCAGGCCTCTGAGCACATCGAGCGACTCCAGTCGAAGGGCGCCCCGCCGGCCAACGCCTGATCGGCGACTCGCTTATGACCAGACCCGAAGCCGGAAGAACCCCCGAGAGTCAGGGGTTCGGTGCCGACGCGACCTTGCCCGTGGGTCAGGGCCCGCCGCTGGTGAGCCCGGCGATCATGAGCCAATTCTGGGCGGACATATCGTTTGTTCACTGGCGCGTCGAGCCCGAAGTGTTGGTGCCATTCATGCCGTCGGGCGCTCGACCTGCGGTCCACGATGGCTCAGCCTGGGTTGGCCTGCTTCCGTTCCGTATGCAGCGCGCTGGGTTTGGGCCGGGTCCGGCGGTGCCGTTCTTCGGCACCTTCTGGGAGACCAACGTTCGGATTTATAGCACCGACGACCAAGGACGTCCCGGAGTGGTTTTTTTGTCGCTGGAGGCCCAACGTCTGCTGGTCGTCCTTGGAGCGCGAGCGGCCTTCAATGTGCCGTACTTCTGGTCGCGGATGACAGGTCAAGCCACCATGGGCGACGTTGTTCGCTACGAAACGCAGCGGCTGCGCCCACACGGACTGCGAGCGGGCGGTGGGCGGCCGAGCAGCAGCCTGACGATCCAGGTCGGTGATCCGATCGTTATCCCGAGCGAGACCGAAGTGTTCCTCAGCGCCCGGTTCGGCCTTCATACGCAGATAGCGGGGCGTGGTGTGTGGGTGCCGAACACGCACCGCGCCTGGCCCTTGCGATCCGCCAAGGCGGTCCACCTGAATGATCACCTGGTCGCTGCTACCGGCTTGCCAGACCTGCCAGCATTGCGCGAGCCGGATCACGTGATGTTTTCACGGGGAGTGCACACGAGGTTCGGATTCCCGCAATTCACCCAGGTTCCTAGGCCCCTAGGACTAAGAAGCGGGCACGGTTAAGCCCGGGAAAGGTGTGGTCGGCACCCGCAAGGACGTTCCTAGCCGGACTGATAACGACATCAGTCGCAGGGTTCCGGCGATGGCGTCTTCGTCGCCTGCACGGGCCGCCGACCCTGCGATCACCGCTTGGGTCAAAGCAGTGAGGAGGTCTTTGGCCAACTGTCGCCGTTGGTCCTCACTCCCAACGTCACTGGGGAGCCCGTAGCCCAGCGGTGCCACGGGCGCGGCGGGGCCAGCGAGCTCGGTGACGGTGCGCGAGGCTTCGCGAAGCGGGCCAAGCGCCTCGTTGTAGGCGTCGCGCTCCTTCTCCGTCGAGCGGGCCACCAAGACCTCGAATCCGTAGACCGCTTGCCGCAAACCGGCCAAGGCCGTGATTGCTCCAGACCCGAGTGGCCCCTCGACCACGGGCCATCGCACCGTCGCGCCGAGGATCTCGGCGGCGGCCGCGCGTTGGCCGTGCAAGGCCATCAGCGTCGGAAGATTGGTGGGGCTCACGGCGGCCAGAGTGTCGACAATGCTTGCGCCGGTTGACTGCTCCGCCAGCAGGGTGGCGACCAGCATCTCCGCTTCCGCCTCCGCTGCGGCCTGTGCTTTGGCGGCGGCCGAGGCTTGCGCCTCGCTCAGCTCACTGGTGCTTGACGTTTGGTCACTGTCACTGTCACTGCTGCTGGTGTCACTGCTGCTGGTGTCACTGCTCCTGTCATCACCCCCGTTCTCGTCGGCACCCGTGCTCGTCACCGCATCTGTTTTAGCCGTGCTGATGGCGTCATCGCCGGACGCGCTCGTTGCGGTGGCGCCGTCATCGATATCCAGACCCCCAGCGTCGATGAGGCGCACCAACACGTCGTGCTGTTCCTCGATCACCGCACAGGTGCGCTTTAGCCGACGCGAAGAGGTCTCTGCGACCGCTGAACATGCCGCCAGCATCTCGCGGGTCGATGCCAGTGTGGCCAGCAATACGTCGGCATCCGGCACGTCGGTGACATCGGAGGGGGCAGGACCCTTGGTCGGCTCAGCGCTATCGCTGGGGCCTGGGGCATCGTCAGGGCCGGAATCCGTGCATGCCGACAGCAGCGTTGCACCGGTGATCGACAGGATGACCAGCGCTGACCTGCGGCTGCACCGGGGGCCAGGGGCGGTGGCGCTCGATCGTCCGGACATGCAGCGGATCATCGCAGACGGGGCGTCTATCCGTAGCGGCTAGAGTGTCTGCTTCGGTACTGCGGCACCGGCGACACCGGCGACGAGCAGGGTGCTCACAAGTGAAAACGGGAGGCACGGATGGACAACGGCAAGATGGGCGCAGACATCCTCTCCGATGCCAGCGGTGCGTTGCGCGAACTGGGGGTCGCTATCGAGGACGTTGCGGTCACAGCAGCAGGTAAGCGCCGGATGGTGCGGATCACGGTGGCCCGAGGTTTAGAGGACCTCGCCGACGATGATCACAGCAGCACTGTGGAGCCCCTCAGCCTCGACGAGGTGGCCGCCGCAAGCCGCGCTGTGAACGAGGTGCTGGACGGCAGCGACATCATGGGATCAGCGGCGTACACCCTCGAAGTGACCTCCGCTGGAGTAGGACACCCCCTTACGTCCCCCGACCAGTTCCGTCGCAACGTTGGTCGGCTTCTAGAGGTGACCTTGCACGATGGCACAACCATGACCGAGCGGGTCATCTCCGCTGGCCCCGATGGCCTGGGTCTGGGCACCCCCGAGCGTCCGCTGGTGCCTTACGCCGACATGTCCAAGGCCGCCGTGCAGGTGGAGTTCAGCCGACCCACGACAGGAGATTGAAACCAATGGATATCGACATGGCGATGCTGCGAGGAATTGCAGCCGAGCGTGAAATTCCGATCGAGACGCTGGTCGCAGCCATCGAGCAGGCCACCCACAGCGCGTATGAGCGTGTCCGTGGTCCAGAGGCGGGGGCCAACGCTCGAGTCGAGCTCGATCGTAAAAGCGGTCACGTGACCGTGTGGGCTCGCGAAGCCGGGCTAGCCGACTCGGCTGCGGATGAGGAGGGCGTTGCGCAGCCGAGTGAGCTCGGGCCCGAGTTCGACGACACCCCCGAAGGTTTTGGTAGGGTCGCCGCCTCGACAGCTCGCCAAGTGATCATGCAGCGGATGCGCGAGCTTGAAGACGACGCCGTTCTGGGTGACTTCGCGGACCGCGAAGGCGAACTCGTTTCCGGAGTGATCCAGCAGTCGAGCAACGTGCGCAGCGTGATGGTGGACCTCGGCTCGGTCGAAGGCGAGTTGCCCAGCGCCGAGCAGGTGCCCGGGGAGACCTACAAGCACGGCCAGCGGTTGCGGTGCTACGTGACCGCGGTGAAGCGCGGCGCGCGCGGGCCGCACGTGACGCTGTCTCGCACTCACCCCAACCTGGTGCGCAAACTCTTCGCACTGGAGGCCCCCGAGATTGCTGACGGTTCCGTGGAGATTGCTGCTTTGGCGCGTGAAGCGGGCCACCGCACCAAGATCGCCGTGCACGCCACGGTCCCGGGGGTCAACGCCAAGGGTGCGTGTATCGGCCCCATGGGGCAACGGGTGCGGGCGGTGATGGCTGAGTTGCAGGGCGAGAAGATCGACATCGTCGATTACACCAGTGACCCGGCGGCTTTTGTTGCCTCCGCGTTGTCGCCTTCGCGCGTCATCAGTGCCGAGGTCGTGGACCGTGACACCAAGCAGGTCCGCGTGGTCGTGCCGGACTACCAATTGTCGCTGGCGATCGGCAAGGAAGGGCAGAACGCCCGGTTGGCCAACAAACTCACGGGGTGGCGTATCGACATCCGCTCCGACACGGCAGGCCAAGAGAACCCTGTAGACTAAACGAACCTGCCTATCCTGGTGCTGTGACCACTTCGATCAAGCGCGCCCCCGAGCGCACCTGCGTCGGATGTCGCACGCGGGATGAGCAGGACAGACTGCTGAGGGTCGTTAGTCAGGCATCAGTCTCGGGTTCGCCCGGGGTGGCGTTGCAACCTGATCCGGACCGGCGAGAGCCGGGACGTGGTGCCTATGTGCATCCCACTCCAGGCTGTATGCAGACCGCTGAACAGCGCAAAGCGTTCGGAAGAGCGCTTCGTGTCGGCAGCAACGCTGATGCGAAGTCAGTAACGCAGTGGATCGAGCGGATCCGCGCATGACCTTTGGGTTAACGCCCTGAGCGCACGACGAAGGCAAGGCACCCGCCTTGCTGACCATCATTGGAAGCGGGTTAGACGCTGATGAGCACCCGATGAGTACTCAGCAATGAGCACCCACCAGAAATAGTCGCGGTCGCACGCCCATGATGGGCCCGGCCACGACACAACCAGTAGGAGAAACGTGGCTAAGGTTCGGGTCTATGAGCTCGCCAAAGAGCTTGGGGTTGAGAGCAAGCAGTTGCTCGCCCACCTGAAGGAACAGGGAGAATTCGTAAGGTCGGCATCGTCGACCATCGAGCCCCCCGTCGTTCGCAAAATTCGAGAGAACCCACCGGCCGAAGCTAAAAAGGCTGCCGGTAAGGCAAAGCCCGCGGATGCCCCGTCGGCATCGCCGGGCACCTCTCCCCAACCGAAGTCTGATGCTCGGGTGACGTCCAACTCCCCGACACCAGGCCCGCGCAAGCCCGCTCCGGCGGCGCCTGCGCCCGAGTCAAAAGCAGCCCCGGCACCCGCCGCGGCTGAGTCATCGGCACCCGATGCCGCTCCATCGCTGCCCGCGGCACCCGCTGCTGCAGCCGATGCGGCACCGGCGGCTGAGGCACCCGCAGAGACTCCGGGACCAGCGGAGCAGGCCCCGGCCGCATCCGGTGCTCCCCGCCCCAGTGGACCTAAGCCTGCTCCTCGTGCACCGGCTCGTCCGGGCGCGGACCGCGCAGCCGGTCGAGGCGCCGGGCGCACCGAAGGTGGCCGTCCCGGAAGTAAGCCAGGACCCCGTCCCGGCAACAACCCGTTTGCACCCAGTCAGGGCATGAGCAACACCCGCCCCGACCGTGGTGAGCGTCCCAGCGATCGCGGGGAGCGACCTGCGGCTGAGCGCACCGAGCGTCCTGCTGGCGATCGCGGCGACCGTGGCGGCGAGCGACCCGGCAACACGCGTCCGGGTAATAACCCCTTCGCTCCCAGCCAAGGTATGCCGCGTCCCGGTGGGACTCGCGGCACCGAAGCTGGCGCCGGCGGTCCACGTCCGGGCGGTCCCCGTCCCGGTGGGGCACGTCCCAACCCGGCGATGATGCCTGACCGTGCCGCTGTTCCTCGTCCCGGCGAACGTCCGGCCCGTCCTGGTGGGCGCGGCCGCGGCGGACCTGGAGCTCCAGGCGGCGGCCCCGGCGCAGCGCCCGGTGGCGCAGGTGGATTCCGCGGTGGCGGCGGCGGTCGCGGTGGCGGCCCCCGTGGTCGTGGCGGCACCCAAGGTGCCTTCGGGCGTGGCGGCGGCAAGGTCCGCGGACGCAAGTCGAAGCGGGCCAAGCGCGCAGAGTTCGAGCAGATGCAAGCGCCGTCTATCGGTGGCGTCAACGTGCCACGCGGTAACGGGATGACCGTGACTGTGCGTCGCGGAGCGTCTTTGACGGACTTCGCCGACAAGGTCAACGTCGATCCCACGTCGCTAGTAGCCGTGCTCTTCCACCTTGGAGAGATGGCCACGGCCACCGCTTCGTTGGACGAGGACACCTTCGGGATCCTCGGCAATGAGTTGGGCTACGACATTCGTCTGGTCTCCCCAGAGGAGGAGGAGCGCGAGCTCTTCTCGGCATACAACATCGACCTCGAGGCCGAGATTGAGGCCGAGACCGATGAGGACTTGCTGCCCCGTCCGCCGGTCGTGACCGTTATGGGCCACGTCGACCACGGTAAGACGCGACTGCTGGACGCGATTCGACAGGCCGATGTGGCTGAGGGCGAAGCCGGCGGCATCACACAGCACATCGGTGCCTACCAGGTACACACCAAGCACGAAGGCACGGACCGTGCGGTCACCTTTATCGACACCCCGGGTCACGAGGCGTTCACCGCCATGCGTGCCCGTGGAGCGAAGGTCACCGACATCGCGATCCTCGTGGTGGCAGCCGACGACGGTGTGATGCCGCAGACGATCGAGGCGTTGAACCACGCTCAAGCGGCCGACGTACCGATTGTGGTCGCGGTCAACAAGATCGACGTCGAAGGCGCCAACCCGGCGAAGGTTCGTCAGCAGCTCACCGAATACAACTTGATCGCCGAGGAGTACGGCGGCGAGACCATGTTCGTTGACGTCTCAGCCAAGGCTGGCCAAAACATCGACCAGTTGTTGGAAGCGGTTCTTTTGACCGCCGACGCAGCACTGGACATGCGCGCCAACCCCAACAAGGACGCACGGGGTGTGGCTATCGAAGCCAACTTGGACCGCGGCCGTGGTGCAGTTGCCACCGTCTTGGTCCAGCAAGGCACCCTGCGTGTCGGGGATGCCATCGTTTCTGGCGCGGCCCACGGTCGTGTGCGAGCGATGTTGGACGAGCACGGCAACAACGTCAAGGAAGCGCCACCGTCGCGTCCTGTGCAGGTGCTGGGGCTCGCTTCCGTGCCTCGCGCCGGCGACACGTTCTTGGTGGCTCCCGATGACCGGACGGCACGTCACATCGCGGAGAAGCGCGAAGCGGCCGACCGTCAGGCATCGTTGGCCAAGTCGCGCAAGCGGATCAGCCTCGAAGACCTCAACCAGGCCTTGGCGGCTGGCAAGGTCGACACGCTCAACCTGATCCTCAAGGGCGATGTGTCCGGTTCAGTGGAAGCGCTCGAAGACGCGCTGCTACAGATCGACGTCGGCGACGAGGTCGACCTGCGGATCATCGACCGTGGCGTCGGTGCCATCACGCTGAACAACATCAACCTGGCTATGGCCTCTGACGCGATCGTGCTGGGCTTCAACGTCCGCGCGGAGGGTCAGAACGCCGAAGTAGCCGAGCGCGAAGGCGTGGAGATCCGGTATTACTCGGTGATCTATCAGGCGATCGAGGACATCGAGAACGCGCTGAAGGGCATGCTCAAACCGGAGTACGTCGAGGAGACGGTCGGAACGGCCGAGGTCCGCGAGATCTTCCGCTCGAGCAAGTTCGGTAACGTCGCTGGCTCGTTGGTGCGTAGTGGCGAGTTGAAGCGGGGCGCCAAGGCGCGCATCACGCGCAATGGCGTGGTCATCACCGAGGGTCTGACGATCGCTGGGTTGCGCCGATTCAAGGACGATGTCACTGAGGTCCGCGACGGCTACGAGTGTGGTGTCAATCTGGGGTCCTTCAATGACCTCCAGATCGATGACCTCATCTCGACCTACGAAATGCGGGAAATCCCCCGCAGCTAGAGGCACGTGCATACGGTCGGGTCGTGCCAGTTCTTGGTGGGACCCGACCGTGGCAGTGCACGAAGACAACTCCCAGCAGGAGGAGAGATGGCGGACAAGGCACGAGCACGCAAGGTTGCCGAACGCACGAAGGTTCTGGTGGCTGGCGCCCTAGAAACTCTGGTCAAAGACCCCAAGCTGGGCTTCGTCACCGTGACAGAGGTCCGAGTGACCGGGGATATTCAGCACGCCACGGTCTTCTACACCGTCTTGGGCGGGGAGCCGGAGCGTGACGCCGCGGCGGAGGTGCTGAACACGTACCGTGGGCGAATCCGCTCACACGTCGGCAAAGGCCTCGGCATCCGACTCACCCCCAGCATCGAGTTCGTCCTGGACGCCCTCCCAGAGGATGCAGCACACCTCGACGACGTCATGCGCGCGGTCAACCAGCGCGATGCCGAGCTTGCAGCGGCCCGCAAAGAGTCGGCCTACGCCGGGGAAGCGGACCCCTATCGCAAGCCGCACGTTGACGCCGAAGACGCCGAAGACGCCGAAGACGCCGAAGACGACGAGATCGATGAGGGCGATGGCTCAGAGACTTATGAGGCGGTCGAGCCGCGAGCGTGAGTCATCACGGGCTTCTCATTGTCGATAAACCCGCAGGCTGGACCAGCCACGACGTCGTAGCCAGGGCTCGTCGTCTCTGCGGCACCCGCAGAGTGGGTCATGCCGGGACGTTGGACCCGATGGCCACCGGGGTCCTAGTGCTCGGCGTCGGCAAAGCCACCAAGATGCTGACCTTTCTGGTCGGCCTCGACAAGGGCTACGCCGGGACGATTCGACTGGGCCAGTCCACGGTGACCGACGACGCCGAGGGTGATATCACCAACGAGAGTGACGCCAGTACCATCACCGACGCTGCACTTGAGGCGGCCGTTGCCACCCTGACCGGTGCCATCGAGCAAGTGCCGAGCGCCGTCAGTGCAATCAAAATAAAGGGGGTGCGCTCGTATGCGCGGGTGCGAGCTGGTGAAGAGGTGGCCCTAGCCGCCCGGCCGGTGACGGTACGCCGTTTTGATACCGAGCGCGTTCAGCTTCCGTCCGATGCCTTAGCAACCGTGGTCGATCTCGACGTAACGGTGGAGGTCACCTCCGGCACCTACGTCCGGGCGCTGGCCCGCGACCTCGGGGCCGCGCTCGGTGTCGGTGGACACCTAACGGCGCTGCGACGGACCCACGTGGGCCACTATGACCTGTCTTTAGCTCACACCCTCGAGGAAGCCGAAGCGTTGTTAGAGCGCGGCATCGTCGATATGGCCACTGCGGCGCAAGCGGCGTTCGCGGTGCGCCACCTCACCGACACCCAAGAGCAAGCGCTGCGCCACGGCCAGCGCATCGACGTCGACTCCACTCGCACCGGCGATCCCGTCGCAGCCATCGGCACCGGTGGGGACCTCGTGGCGATCATGGACGAGAGCGGCGAGATGGCGCGCAGCCGCGTCGTCTTCCCGGCCGGTTAGAGTAACCGCCGTGGATCGCTGGACGAACGTGGAGCAAGCTCGGGCCGATCCACGCCGTAGCGTCGTCATGCTGGGGAATTTCGATGGGGTGCACCGGGGGCATCAGACGGTGTTGCGCACCGTCACCACCATGGCCCGCGAGGCCGGGGCTATGAGCGTGGCCATTACTTTTGATCCCCACCCGCTCGAGGTGCTGCATCCCGACCGTGCGCCGGAGCAAATCACCAGCGTGGCTTATCGACTCGACCTGATGGAGCACTGCGGCCTTGACGCTGCCCTCACGCTGCCGTTCACCCGAGAGTTCGCCCAATTGACCCCGGAAGAGTTCGTGGAGCAGGTCCTGGTGGACGGACTGCGCGCGGCGACCGTGGTGTGTGGTTCGGACACGAAGTTCGGCGTGCGCAACAGCGGCGACATCACAACGATGCGCGCGTTGGGGGACCGGTTCGGCTTTACGGTTGTCACCCACGATATTGCTGGCGTGCACGACGAAGGACGCCGACAGTGGTCGTCGTCAGCGGTGCGTTCGGCCCTGCGTGAGGGTGACGTGCAGCAGGCCAGCGAGGTCTTGGGTCGCCTGCACCGCGTCAATGGGGTCGTCGTCCACGGCCACCACCGAGGGCGCGAATTGGGCTACCCCACCGCGAACCTAGGTCCGGACAGTGACGGCATGATCCCCGCTGACGGCGTCTACGCCGGGTGGCTAGAACGCACCGACCAGGACGTCGATGACGACGACCGGCGGCTTCCAGCGGCCATCTCGGTCGGCACTAACCCAACCTTTGACGACGTCGCGATGCGAACGGTCGAGGCCTACGTGCTGGATCGGGTTGACCTTGACCTGTATGACGAGCGTGTAGGAGTGGACTTTGTGGCCCGGCTTCGGGGCAACACCAAGTTCGACTCAATGGACGACCTGATCGAGCAGATGGCCCGCGACGTTGTGGTCTGCCGCTCGGTCCTATTGGGCTAGGCAGTGGACGCACGGCGCCCGGTCATGACCACCATCAGCACCACCGCTATGAGCACCACTGCGCACCGGTATGTGCGCACCGATTGGGGACTCTTCATCGCAGCCCTGGGGTTGTCACTCATCGGCGCGGTCTTAGTGTGGTCAAGCACCCACACGACGCTCGGGATGGCCCTGACCGCCCGGCACCTGATCAACACCGCGCTAGGCGTGACGGTGGCGCTGGTGGTGGTGCGCATTGATGTGAAGTGGCTCCGCGCCGCCGCCCCCTGGATCTACCTAGCCGGGATTGCGGGCCTGGCGCTTGTGCTGACCCCCGTAGGCGACGAGGTCAACGGCTCCCGGTCATGGTTGTTCCTACCGGGAGGGTTCTCACTACAACCTGCTGAGCTGGCCAAAATCGGCCTGGCCATTGGCTTGGCGATGCTGCTGGCCGAGGGCCGCCATCCCACTTCGGCGCCCGGACTCCGCGAGGTGCTGTCCGCGTGGGTGCTAGGCGGCATACCTGCGGTCTTGATCCTGGCTCAACCAGACTTGGGGTCAGCGTTAGTGCTCGGCGCGATGCTCATCGGTGTTGTCGCCGCCAGCGGCGCGAGGTGGTGGTGGACGCTGAGCGCCCTGGTGGTCAGCGTCGCTGGGGTCGTTGCGTCCTTGGCCGTCCCGCTGCTCGACCAATACCAGGTGGACCGGTTGCTCGCCTTTGCGGACCCATCCCTGGACCCGACCGGCATCGGGTACCAAACCGCTCAAGTGCGCCTTGCGATCGGCTCCGGGGGAGTGAGCGGCGCCGGCATCGGGAACGGGCCGCAAACCCAGGGTGGGTTTGTGCCGTTCCAGGAGACCGACTTCATCTTTTCCGTCGTCGGGGAGGAATGGGGCCTGTGGGGAGCCATTGGGGTGATTGTGCTTCTGGGCTTTGTGATTGTCCGGGCGCTGCGGGTCGCGCTGATCACTGACGAGCCCTTCGGCCGTGTGGTTGCGGTGGGAGTGGCGTGTTGGTTCGCCTTCCAGACGTTTCAGAACATCGGCATGAATCTCGGGCTGTTGCCGGTCACCGGATTGCCGCTGCCCTTCCTGTCTTATGGGGGCTCGTCAATGCTGGCGTGCTGGCTGGCCATCGGCCTCCTCGCTAGCGTGCAGCACGCCCCGCGCCGCACCATTTGAGCTGATGTGTCCCGCGTGGACGAGCGGGCCCGCATACAAAGTCGGCCACCAACCCCAAACGGGTCAGTGGCCGGACGATGGAGCAGTAGTGCTCAGAGGTGGGCTAAAACTTCTGCTCGACGAACGTCTGCTCGTGCATCGGGGGACGCACGTACGGGACCTCCTTCATAACGGGGAGTTCAACCGGGTCCGGTGCAACGTCTTCGTAGTCGAACTGGTCGAGCAAGTGACCGATGCAGTTCACTCGTGCTGTGCGCTTGTCGTCCGAGGGCACGACGAACCACGGGGCCTGCTTGATGTCCGTGTACTGGAACGTGGTGTCCTTGGCCATCGAGTAGCGGACGTACAGCTCGTGCTCGGCGAGGTCCATATCCGAGAGCTTCCAACGCTTCAGCGGCTCGGCGTTGCGAGCCTCGAAGCGCTTGCGCTGCTCTTCGTAGGACACGGAGAACCAGTACTTGATCACGATAATGCCCGAACGGACGAGCATGCGCTCGAACTCTGGGCAGCTGCGCAAGAACTCCGCGTGCTCTTCGTCCGTGCAGTAGCCCATGACCCATTCGACGTTGCTGCGGTTGTACCAGGAGCGGTCGAACATGACCATTTCACCTGCCGCGGGCAGGTTTTCGACGTAACGCTGGAAGTACCACTGGGTTTGCTGGCGATCAGTGGGTTTCGGTAGCGCCATGACCCTGACCGTTCGCGGGCTGGTCCGCTCGGCGATCCGCTTGATGACCCCACCCTTGCCGGCTGAGCCGCGACCTTCAAAGATCACGAGCACCTTAAGTCCCTGGCTTTGAATCCAGTACTGCAACAGCACTAATTGCTCTTGGAGTCGCTCCATCTCGGCCTCGTAGAGGTCCTTCTTCAGGCGCCCTTTTTTGGTGTAGTTGTTCGGGTGCTCTTTCTTGACATCACTACGCTGATCGTCAGCGCCTTCGGGCGGGGTTATCTTACTCATGTGGCCTCCTGAGGGGTTTCGTCGATCCTCACGCATAATCGGCTGGGCCACAACAGTTTTACTACAAAGCCCGTCATTCAACGTTAGAGGAGAATCAAACGGCGCCCCCGCCACGTGCTCACATCACGCGAACGCGGATGATCCCGTCGATGGCGGCAATCTGGTCGGCGACCGCTTCATCGAGGTTGCCTTCGACATCGATGAGGGTGTAGGCGAAGTCCCCGCGGGACTTGTTGATAAGGTCGGCAATGTTCAGTGACGCGTCGGCCAGGATAGCCGAAATCTGGCCCACCATATTGGGCACGTTGCGGTTGAGAATGGCCAGTCGGGTGGCTCCAGCCGTGCGAGTAAGGACGGCCTCGCCCAAGTTGACGCTATTGCGTATGTTGCCGTCAACGAGGTAGTCGCGGATTTGGTCTGCGGCCATGACTGCGCAGTTCTCTTCGGCCTCCGCGGTCGATGCCCCCAGGTGAGGCAGCGCCACAACTTTGCGGTGGGCCACCAAAGCGGGGGACGGGAAGTCGCAGATGTAGGCGTGCAGGCGACCGTCATCGAGCGCGGCCATCACGGCGTCGTCGTCGACGATCCCGCCACGGGCGAAGTTGAGGACCGTTGCGCCGGGCTTCATCCGGGCGATCTGGGCGGCGCCCACGAGCCCCTTCGTGGCTTCGATCAGCGGGACGTGGGCGCTAACCATGTCCGATCGGCTGAAGAGGTCGTCCAGAGATGTGGCCTGCTCGACGGCCGAGCTCATCTGCCAGGCGCGACCCACCGTGAGAGCGGGGTCGTAGCCGAGCACCTTCATCCCCATGGAGGCAGCGGCGTTGGCCACGAGCACGCCGATCGCGCCGAGCCCAATCACACCGAGTGTGCGCCCCGGCAACTCGAAGCCGGCGTACTCCTTCTTGGCCTGCTCAACGGTGCGGTCGATGTCACCCTCTGCGCCCGCCAATCCAGCGGTGAAAGCCGCAGCGGGCCAAATGTTGCGAGCCGCCAGCAACATGCCCGCAATCACCAACTCTTTGACCGCATTAGCGTTGGCTCCCGGAGTGTTGAACACGACAACGCCGCGTGCGCTCAGCGCCTCGACCGGCACATTGTTTGTTCCAGCGCCAGCACGCGCCACGGCGAGGACTGAGCCGTCGATCGGCTCTTCGTGCAGCGTGGCCGAGCGAAGGAGAATGGCGTCGGGGGAGAACACATCTGGCCCTACCTCGTAGTCCTTCGGCAGGCGGGCCAAGCCGATAGGGCTGATGGCGTTATAGGTCTTGATGCGGTAGGTCACAGGCAAGCTTTCGCGTTGGGTTCAGGAGTGCTGTTGCTCGAAGGTGTGCATGAAGTCGATGAGCGCCTCGACGCCCTCAAGCGGCATCGCGTTGTAGATGCTGGCGCGCATGCCGCCGACGGATCGGTGACCTTCAAGGTTGTGTAGGCCGGCGGCCGCCGCTCCGGCGAGGAAGTCCGCCTCGCGCTCGGGGTCCGCGAGGAGGAACGGGACGTTCATCCAACTCCGGGCGTTCGAAGCCACCGGGTTTCGGTAGTACGAGGAGTCGTCGATGGCGGCATACAGCGTCTCGGCCTTGGCCTTGTTGCGCTCGCCCATGGCCGCCAGACCGCCGGTGTCGTGGACCCATTGCAGGGTCAGGCCCAACAGGTACCAGCCAAAGGTCGGAGGAGTGTTGAGCATGGAGCCGTTGCTCGCCATTTGCGCGTAGTCCCAGACCGAGGGGGTGCTGGGGCGTGCGTTTCCGAGGAGGTCTTTGCGGACGATGACGACACAGAGACCGGCCGGGCCGAGGTTCTTTTGCGCACCGGCGTAGATCAGGCCGAACTGCGACACGTCGATGGGCCGCGACATGATCGTGGACGACATGTCGGCGACCAATGGAACGGAAGCCGATGGCACATAGCCGAACTCCACTCCGCCAATGGTCTCGTTGGGCGTGTAATGCAGGTAGGCCGCGTTGTCGTCAGCGGTGATGGTGCCCAGGTCGGGCAGCGAGCTGTACTTGGAGTCGGCTTCGTCGGCCACCACGCGCACATCGGCATACTTCTTGGCCTCGGCGATCGCCTTCTTGGACCACGTGCCCGTGTTGACGTAGTTGACGACGTCGCCCTCGCGGCTGAGGTTCTGCGGGATGGCCGAGAACTGGCCGGTCGCTCCGCCCTGTAAAAACAAGACTTCGTAGTCGTCGGTGATTCCCATCAACTCGCGCATCAGGCCCTCTGCGCGCTGCGCGGTGGTGACGAAGTCTTTGCTGCGGTGGCTGACTTCCATGACAGACATGCCAAGGCCGAGCCAGTCGGTGAGCTCGTTTTGAGCTTGGTTCAGGACATCGAGGGGCAGTGTGGCCGGCCCCGCTGCGAAGTTGTAGACGCGCACGGTCTTCCACCTTGATTGTTGTGTTTGCGGAGCCGCCAGCCTAACAAGGGGGTCACCACCCATCGACCAGCACGGGTTGTGTCGGCGCCCTGAGGCCATCTCGATGCGCCATCACGCGGGTCGCGACGGTAGCGTTGAAGCCCATGACTGCTGCTCATCCCATTGCCCGAGCCTGGATCAGCGCCGGGCCCACTGGAGCCCCAAACTACGACGAGTTTGCCGACGAC
>JBBSKS010000040.1:0-15884 GCA_038256095.1 Actinomycetales bacterium
GACGAATCGGGCGTTAAGACCTCGTCGGCCAGGATCAACCGCACCCGATGCGGGTCGATCTGTGGCCAATCGATGGTGCCGTCCTCGCGTAACGCCTCCGGTGGGCACTCGCGTGGGTCAATGCCGAACTCGACTTTGGTGTCGGCCACGATGATGCCGCGCTCACGAGCGATCTGGTTGCCGCGAATCAGGATGGCCAAGGTCAGGTTCCGCGCTGCCGAGGCCAGGGCCGGCCCAATGAGGGCTTCCACCTCGGCGTAGGTCATGGGCTCGTCGTGCTCCCCGGCGGGGGCTTTGGTGCTGGGGGTGAAGATCGGCCCAGGCAACTCCGAGCCGTCGACGAGACCGTCGGGGAGCTCCACCCCACTGACGGTGCCGCTCTCGCGGTACTCGGCCAGGCCGCCACCGGTCAGATAGGCCCGGGCAATGCACTCCACCGGCAGCATCGCCAGCCGGTGGACGTAGATGCCCCTGCCCTGCACCTCCTCGGGCACGGTGGTCGAGGCCAAGTGGTTGGCGCACAGATCGTCGAGCTGGTCGAGCCACCACAGAGACATCTGAGTGAGCACGATGCCCTTGTCGGGCACCGGCGAGCCGAGCACAAAATCGTAGGCCGAGATGCGGTCGGAGGCGACCAGCAGCATCTGGTCGTCGTGGGCCAACCCGGTTTGCGGGTCCAGCGGCGCGTAGAGCTCGCGGACCTTGCCCGCATACAACGGGATGTGCCCATCGACCTGCATCGGGATGTATGCCGGTCCGCTGGCCTGCGCGGCGATGTCGCGTCGGTAGTGGGCACCATCGAAGCGGATGTGATTGATGGCCTGGTAGGCACGCGATCGGGCCATGGCCAACGTGTCGCCGATGGCCACCACCGACAGGACTCGACCCCCGGACACCACCAGCGACTGCTCGCCGCCGTCGCTGGGGTGAGTGATCGCAGTGCCCGCATGCAGCACGTGGACTCCCTCAACCCGCTCGGCTTCATCGAGGCCGGTGACGACTGCCCCCGCCCGCGGGTGCTCGGGATAACCTTGCGCCGCAAGCACCACCGTCACCGAGGCCTGGGGGCGCCACGCCAACGGCACGAACTCGGCCAGCTCGCCGGTCGCAGCAGCCATGAGAAGTGGGGCAAGTGGAGTCTGCAGCAGCGCCAACACCGACTGGGTCTCCGGGTCGCCGAAGCGAGCGTTGAACTCGACCACGCGCGGACCAGCCTCGGTGAGCGCGAGCCCGATATAGAGCACCCCGACAAAGGGGGTTCCCCGCTTGGCCATCTCGGCAATCGTCGGCGCAGCCACCCGGTCGAGCACGTCCTGCACCAAACCTGGCGCCACATCGTCCATCCAGGGAAGGGGACTATAGGCACCCATGCCGCCGGTGTTTGGCCCATGGTCATCATCGCGCAGACGCTTGAAGTCCTGTGCTGGCTGCAAAGCCCGCACGGTGAGGCCGTCGGTGATGCAGAAGAGCGAGACCTCGGGGCCATCGAGGAACTCCTCGATGACCACGGTGCCGTCAGACTTATCCAGACAGGCGAGCCCGTGGGCGAGTGCGGCGTTGACATCTTCGGTCACGACGACGCCCTTGCCTCCGGCTAAACCGTCGTCCTTGACCACGTAGGGCGGCACGGTCGCGTCGAGAGCGTCCCGGACCTGCTCGGGGGTGCTGCACACTTGAGCGCGGGCGGTCGGCACGTCGGCAGCTGCCATGACCTCCTTGGCGAAGGCCTTGCTGCCCTCCAATCGTGCCGCGGCCGCGCTGGGTCCAAAGCAGGCGAAACCAGCCTCACGCACGTCATCGGCGACCCCAGCAACTAAGGGAGCCTCCGGGCCGATGACGACCAGGTCGATCTCGTGGTCACGGGCGGCCGCGATGACGGCAGCGGAGTCGGTGGTGTCCGAGACCCCCGGCAGGCACAGGACGACGTCGTCATCTATCGCGGCGACACCTGGGTTGCCAGGTGCAGCAACGACTTTAACGACATCCGGATCGCTGTGGAACGCACGGACGAGTGCGTGCTCGCGGGCGCCGCTGCCAATAACCAGAACCTTCACAAGCCAAATCCTAGTCAGCCGCAGCGATCACGGGGTCGCGCTTACTCAGCCGTCGTCCATACGGCAAGCTCGTTTTTGCCCGGGTCAGCAAAGTGAAAATGCCGACCCGGCCATCGCGGAAGCGTCAAGGTCAGGGGCTGCCAACTCGATGTAATCGAGGGTGTGGTGTCTGGTCATACGCAGAAGGTAGACGCCACCCCTGACATGCCTTGGAGGGAGCCAGAACTCGGGTGTTAAGTGGTGTGGCCCTCCTAGAAGGCAGGGGGGGCATTCTCCCAGGAGGGCCACACATGGGGCAGGGTCATCCGATGTCGTGGGGGGACGTCACCGGTTGACTCGCACAATCCCCATCCGGTGCAAGCACCGGCCCCACAAACTGTGCCACGTCAACGACATATCACCAACTCCGATGTCAAGAGAGGTGGCACACCCACATGGGTCAAATGTTGCGACAGATGAGGGGAGTTAGGGCTGCGGCTGCGCATCGGTAGCATTAACTCTTTGTGGCTGTCCCGCCGACCTCTCAATCTGTGACTCGTCGGGCTCCTTATGGCCGGAAGGATTGATTGTTGGTGAGTGCGCCAGAGCGGGACGTTGTTGCGTCAGAAATCGCTGGTGAACAACGTCACGTTGACCTCGTCTATCGCGAGCTAGCCAAAGCGGGGGTGCGAGTCGAGCTGATCCACGCGGAGGGGCTAGCTCGGGGCACCACGGAGCGGGCTGGCACGGGGGAGCCCCGCGAAGAAGAAATGACGGGGCTCTTTGAGCGTGACGCCTTGGTGTTTGCGGCCACTAAGCGGCGGGCCACGCTCGAGAACCAACACGAAGGTTTGGTCTTTGGCCGGCTCGACCTAGGCGTTGATTCGCCCGAGCGTGAGGTCCGATACATCGGTCGACTCGGAGTCCGCGACGACGAATACGATCCGCTGGTCATCGACTGGCGCGCGCCGGCGGCCGCACCGTTCTATCGGGCCACGCCGGTGCAACCCCACAACGTGATCCGTCGACGCGTGCTGCGCTGCCGTGGGGTCGAGGTCGTCGGGGTTGAAGACGACCTCATGGTGACCGACGCGCCAGACGACATCGTCGTGATCGGCGATGGAGCCCTGCTCGCGGCACTGACCCGCAGCCGTGGGGCGCGGATGCGGGATATTGTCGCCACCATCCAGCAGCATCAAGACGAAGCCATCCGTGCACCTGCGCGCGGCGTCACCGAGATCACCGGCGGACCAGGCACCGGCAAGACCGTGGTTGCGCTGCATCGCGCTGCATACCTGTTGTATGCAGACCGCCGCCGTTTCGAAGCCGGTGGAGTGCTCGTGGTGGGGCCGTCGGCCGGCTATACGGCATACATCGAGCGGGTTTTGCCGTCGCTGGGCGAAGACAGCGTCACGCTGCGCTCCCTCGGCGATGTCGTTGGTGGCATCACGGCCACCAGGCTCGACACCCCGGCGGTCGCCGCCATCAAGGGCTCGCTGCGGATGAGGGGTGTGCTCACTCGCCTCGCTCGCCAACCGCTGCCCGACGGGCCGACAATGCTGCGCTGCTTCGTGGCCGGTCAGGCCATCCGCCTCGAAGAACGCGAACTCAACCGCGCCCGGAACGCCGTGCTGCGCAAGCACCACCGCAACACCGGGTATGAGGCCGCGACCGTGGCTTTGGCCGAAGCGGCCTGGGCGCAGGTCGGCGGACCAGAACTCGACCGGGCCGCCTTCTTCAACAAGTTCGAAGACTCGCGAGACGTCGAAGCCTTCGCTGCCGACTGGTGGCGGCCGGTCGATGCCCGCGAAGTGCTGCGATGGCTGACCGACGACGCCGTGGCTGCTGCGGCCGCTGGTGGAGAGCTCAGCCGCGAGGACGTGGCCGCGTTGGCTGCCTCGATGCGCCTCGCGGAGTCGGACGGCTCGTGGAGTGTTGCCGATGTGGCCCTGATCGACGACCTCGCCGAGAAGCTGGGCCCGGTGTCCAGCGCGCGCCCAACCGAGCGGGAGTTCTACGAGATCGAGGAGATGGACGAAGAAGCCCAGCGCACTATGGTCGCCACTAAGATCGACCGCTCCGGCGGCAGCGGCGGAAACGATCGGGGCACCGCCTACGAACGGGTCTCACGCGACCCGCTGCGCCGCCTGATGGTCAGCACCCTCACGCCAGCGGACGAATTCGCGCATGTGTTGGTCGATGAGTCTCAAGATGTGTCGCCGATGCAGTGGCGGATGCTGGCGCGTCGTGGTCGGTGGGCTTCGTGGACGGTGGTCGGTGACAATGCCCAGGCGTCCTGGGGCGACCTCGCCGAGTCGGCGGCCGCCCGTGAAGACGCCTTCGGTCGCGCACCGAGGCGCGCCTTTCACATGGACACCAACTACCGCAACGCCCGCGAGATCTTCGAGGTCGCTGAGGCGATGATCCGCGAGCACGTCCCGGACGCCGACATTCCCAACGCGGTCCGTGAAACCGGGCACCACCCCAGCGACCGGACGGTCGCGGTGGCCGACTGGGACGAGGCTCTGCGAGCAACCCTGGACGAGGCCCTGAGTCAGGTCGAGGGAGCCGTGGCGATCATCACCCCGCAACGCTGGGCCGCCGATGCCGCGCACGTCGCGGTCGAGACGTCAGTTGAGGCGGGCCGCGCTCGTGTGGTGGTTGTGGATCCACTGGGCAGCAAGGGGTTGGAGTACGACGCGACGATCGTGCTCGACCCGGACGAAATCGTGGCCCAGGCACCGGGCGGCGCGCGCGTTCTTTACGTCGTCTTGACGCGGGCAGCGCACCGGATGGCTGTCCTGCGACCGGCGTGATCGGTCAGTGTTTGCCCTGGGGACAACGAGCCGCCGCCGTCAGTGCGTGGCACTAGGGTCACTGGAGTGAGCACCGCCCTGTACCGCCGCTATCGCCCAGAGTCCTTCGCCGACGTCATCGGACAAAAGCACGTCACGGAACCGTTGATGCAGGCCCTGAAGTCGGGCCGGGTCAACCACGCTTACCTGTTCAGCGGGCCTCGGGGCTGCGGTAAAACGACCAGCGCTCGCATTTTGGCGCGCTGCCTGAACTGCGAGCAGGGTCCCACGCCTACGCCGTGTAACGTCTGCGATTCGTGCGTGGCCCTGGCACGCGGTGGCAGCGGCTCGATCGACGTCATTGAGATCGACGCAGCCAGCCACGGTGGTGTGGATGATGCTCGTGACCTGCGGGAGCGCGCAGCCTTTGGGCCTGCCCAGGCCCGTTACAAGGTCTACATCATCGACGAGGCCCACATGGTCACGACGCACGGTTTCAACGCGTTGCTCAAGGTCGTCGAAGAGCCGCCAGAGCACGTGAAGTTCATCTTTGCCACGACCGAACCGGAGAAGGTGCTGTCGACGATTCGGTCGCGCACTCACCACTATCCGTTCCACTTGGTCCCGCCCGCGCGACTGACGGCGTACCTCGAGGAGCTGTGTGAGTCCGAGGGAGCGAAGGTCGAGGCAGGAGTGCTCTCGTTCGTGACCCGGGCCGGTGGGGGCTCGGTGCGTGACTCGCTCTCGGTGCTTGACCAGTTGATTTCAGGCGCCGACGAGCAGGGGCTGACCTACGAGCGCACGGCTTCGCTGCTGGGTTTCACTGACAACGAGTTGCTGGATGCGGTCGTGTTGGCGGTGGCCGCGCGCGACGCCGCCAGTGTGTTCACTCAGGTCGACAAGGTGATGGAGTCGGGACACGACCCGCGCCGCTTCGTCGAGGATCTGCTTGAGCGTTACCGCGACCTCATCGTGCTGCTCGCGGTCGGTGACCGCGGTGCGGGCCTGCTGCCTGGGGCCCCCCAAGACCACGTCGAGCGTATGCAGCACCAAGCCCAGTCCTACGGTGCCGCATCCCTGACCCGATGTGCAGACGTGGTGAGCCACGGGCTTGCTGAGATGACCGGGGCGGTGTCCTACCGGTTGCTGCTTGAACTCATTTGCGCTCGACTGCTCCTGCCCGGGGCGGCTGGCGAGCAGGGGTATGGCGCTCGCCTGGATCGCATCGAACGCCGCCTGACCGTCGCCAATGAGCAACCTTCCACTGGCCCCGCCGCGCCAAAGAGGTCTGAGCAGGTTCAACCCGGGCCGGTAAAGCGCCCGCCAAGGCGACCTGACCGGGTCGAACCCGAGCTCGTGGAAGAAGGGCCCGTGGAACCCGAGCCGGACCTTCGGGAGCCTGAGTTTAGTCAGCCCGCCCACGGGCACGAGCCTGAGGCGGTGCAGCCCCAGCGTGTCGCGGCTGAGGCGATTCCCCAGGCATCGGCGGAGAGTGTGCCGATCACAGGCGCCATTGACACCGACGCGATCCGTCGCGCGTGGCCGGAGGTGCTCGACAAAGTCCGGGCCATCCGCAAGGTGACCTGGAGTTTCGTGTCGGTCAACACCAAGATCGTCGATTTTGACGGTCGGCGGTTGTTGCTTGAAATCGACACTACCGGCCAGGCGGAGACATTCCGACGAGGAAGTCACGGCGAAGTGGTGCGCCAAGCCCTCATTGAGGCCATCGGGGTTGACACCAAGGTTGAAAGCACCGTGGCCAATAGCGATGCCCCAGGGCCCAACGAACCGCGCCGGGGGCGCACCCGGACTCCCGATCCTGCACCGCGCAGCAACGCCTCCGCAGGACAACCCGATCGCCATGCCCGGCCCGAAGGGTCGCCGAGGGGCGGTGGCCAGGCCCGTGCGTCTCACGCACCGGATGAGTCACACCGCCCTTCAGTAGACCCCTCTGTTACAAGTCGTGACGGGGGCGCTGCGTGGGGCCAAGGTGCTTCCTCGCAGGCGCCTTCGTGGGCCCACAGCTCAGACGAGACCCCGAGCAACGCATCGTCACGCACTGGGCCCTCGCACGGCCCTGCGCCTGTGTCGAGTTCACCCCCGCGGCCAGGTGGCGACATACCAGCCCAAGATGACGACGACCTCGAGAACTCCACTACGGTGGGACAGTCGGTCATCGAGTCCGTCCTGGGCGGCACCGTTATTGCCATCGACGACCCGTCTCAACGATGAAAGGGGTCAGTCATCCTTTATAAAGCCCTGCATCTCACCGTCCGCCCGGCCGCTCTAGCGCTGTGGCGGCCGCGGATCATCGGTGCCGAGAACGTGCCCACCACCGGGCCGGTCATTTTGGCCAGCAACCATCTATCGTTTGCTGATAGCGTCGCGATCCCCATCGTTTCTCCGCGGCAGGTCGCCTTCTTGGCCAAGTCGGAGTACTTCACCGGCACCGGGTTCGATGGCTGGGTCAACCGCACCTTCTTCACCTCCATTGGCTCGATCCCGGTCAACCGCGACCATGCGCGCGCAGCCCAAGAGTCGCTCGATCTGGCCTTGGCGCACTTGAAAACGGGAGGTGTATTCGGGATCTACCCCGAAGGCACGCGCTCGCGTGATGGCCGCCTCTACCGCTTCCGCACCGGCGTCGCCTGGTTGGCGTTGCAAGCCCAATGCCCGGTGGTGCCGGTCGCACTGCATGGGACCTCCGAGCTCATGCCGGTCGGGGCCCGGTTGCCGCGCATCCGCAAATTCACCGTCGAGTTCGGCACCCCCATTGACGTTGCGCAGCGATATGCCGGCGCCCCAGCAGGTCGTGCTCGGCGCGAGGTCGCTAACGAGATCTACGAATCGGTGCTGGCCATGAGCGGCCAAGCGCCCGCCGGGGACTTTAACCAGCGGCAGCCCGAGACCACCTAAGCGCAGGCGGAGCCAGAGCGAGCCCGAGGCCGCCGAGATAGAAACCCTCGACGGGGGTGGCGGTGCACTGCCTAGGCAACCCGTCCGCATACAGTCAGGGCTGTGTATGAAGGCGTGGTGCAAGACCTCATCGACGAGCTCGGACGTTTGCCGGGCATTGGCCCCAAGAGTGCTCAGCGGATCGCGTTCCACCTGCTCACCGCGGACCCCGAGGATGTCACCAATCTTGCGACCGCTTTGGGGCAGATCAAGGAGCGTGTCCGATTCTGCGAACAATGCGGAAACGTGGCCGAGCAAGAGTTGTGCCGCATCTGCCAGGACCCCCGCCGGGACGCCACGTTGATCTGCGTGGTCGAGCAATCCCAGGATGTCGCGGCGATTGAGCGCACCCGGGAGTTCAGCGGTCGATATCACGTGCTCGGCGGCGCGATCAACCCGATGGGTGGCGTCGGGCCGGACGATCTGCGGATCAAAGAACTCCTCACCCGCCTAGCCGACGGCACCGTCACCGAGGTCATCATTGCCACCGACCCGAACCTTGAAGGCGAGGCCACCGCGACCTACTTGGCCCGGTTGCTGAGATCTATTGAGGTGCAGATCAGCCGTTTGGCGTCGGGGCTGCCTGTCGGTGGAGACTTGGAGTATGCCGACGAGGTCACCCTGGGACGCGCCTTCGAGGGCCGCCGGCTGATTGAGGCTTGATCCGCGCGGACCGCTGTGTTGCAGGGGTAAGAGTTCCCTAGATCGCTCGCCGACGGAGTCGGCCCGATTCCCTAGGCGAAGGTCGCGCTGGTGCGCCACACTGAGTCGCATGACCGACACCCCAGTGCAGACGGGCCCAGCCTCAGACCTCGACAAGGAACTCCTTGCCCTCGCGCAGGACACCGCGGGGGAGGCGCGCACCTACCTTCTCGCGCTGCGAGGGCTGAGCGACTCGATGTCTGGGGACACGGCTTTGCCAATTCTGCTCTTGGCGCTCGCGCAGATCCAGGTGGCTGGGGCTCGCCTAGGCGCGATGGTCGACATCGTGCCAAAGGAACGCTTTGAGCCCGACGCTGGTCCCGACCCTGACCTAGACGCTATGCGCGAGGCGATGGCGGCTCTACTCTCGGGCGTCGACACCTACGTCGAGGTAGCCGACCCAGTACTGTCAGTTGAGGTCGGGCGCGGCGACATCTCGAATGACCTCATGGCCGTAGCCGCCGATCTCGCGCACGGGCTCATCCACTTCGACCGGGGCGCCGTCACCGAGGCCCTGTGGTGGTGGCAGTTCAGTTATCTGTCGTCGTGGGGTGAGCGCGCTGCAGCTGCCCTACGGGCGGTCCTCGCGCTTCTAGCCCACGTTCGATTGGACGCAGATGAAGAGACGGTGATGGAGGCAGAGATGGCTGCACTGCACTCGGTCGATGAGCCGCTCACCGATGATCACGACGAAGTCAACAGCGTGGCGGCTCCCAGCGTTTAGCGGCTCTTCTTGTTCCGCGTTTTGGCGGCCTTGGGCAAACGATCGGGGTGAGCAACCGCGAGCTCGTTGGGGTTGGTGTCGGGGTCGATCGGTGCACCTGAGCGGTAGGTCGCCCGGCCCAGGGTGTTGCTGGCCACCGAAGACATGATGATGAATCCGGCAATGGCGACGGCGGCTTTGACGAGGTCGATCCAGTCCATCCCCACCTCGTTGACGTGATTGAGGTAGGCCGCAAGCACAATCGCCGGCACGCCGAGCCCCGTCGCAGGGCTGAGCACGTTGATCCGGCTCAGAGCGTCTTCGACGCGCAGCATGGCTACCGCGCTGACGAGCACGCACAGTGCTCCACCGATGGCGAGGAATCCCACGATGGTGGTGATGATTACGCTCATCAGCGACGCCCCCTAGTGAGGATCCGGGCGAGGGCTACGGTTGCCAAGATGCCGAAGAGCGCCGAAACCGACGCTACATCGAACAGCACCGCAGTGTCACGCAGCATGGCACTCGCGACGAAGATGGAGATGGCACAGAAGTAGATGAGGTCGCTGACGGCCGCTGAGGTTGCTTCGTCGGTGGACGTCATGAGCCGAGCGATGGCGCACAGGGCGGCGATGGTCAAGATGACGACCGTGGACACCACGATGATGGTCATGTTGACCTCTCCGCCGTGCCGCCGCCGGGAAGGGGTCCGCTGCGGGTCGCCCGCAGGAGTCTGGCTTCCATGACGCTGAGCTCATCGAGTAACTCTTGACGGTTCGAGGAGTACATAGAGTGCACGAACAGACTGGCCGGTGCGTGTGCCATAGCCGGGGCGATCCCTAAGGTGATCGTGCCGGGAGTGATGGTGATTGACGAGGCCATGATGGTGATCTCGGCGTCCGTCTCGCAGCGTAAGGGAAACTCCACGATCATCGGGGTGGCGTTCTTACCAGGGGTAAAGGCGTCGATGGCGACCGTGATGGTGCCCGCGATGACCTCCCAGGCGATGAAACCGGCATACCCGATGCCGGGCAGGGGGTTGAGTCTCATCCGAGCACCGCCGTCACGTAGGGCTCAAGGTTGGTGAGGTTATCGGCAGCGCGCTGTGCGAGGGGGATGAGCGTGCCCGCGAAGACGAAGAACACCAGTTGCACACCCACCAAGAAGGCACCTGGAGCGACGTGGTTCCAGCGGACCTTCAGGTCCTTCGGAAGCGGCACCCGCTTGGCTCGGCCACCGTTGGGGTCCTCGGGGCGGTAGTTCTCCATCGACGGCCCCCAGAACACCCCCGACCACAGTCGCTGCATCGCGAACAGCGTGCCCACAGCAGCCACGCAGACCACCAGGATGTAGAACCAGGCTTCCCAGCCGCCAGCTCCAGCAGCAGCCTGCAACAGGCCGATCTTGGCGAAGAACCCTAACGAAGGCGGCAGGCCAATCAGCGACAGGAGTGCAAAGGCGTAAATGACGGCGATCCATGGATCACGTCTGGCCAGCCCGGCGAGGCGTTCGTATCTGCCACTGCCGTAGGTCTGCTCGATGGCACCTGAGGTCAAGAGCAACGCCGACATGGTGACGATGTGGTGAATCATGTAGAAAATTCCGGCGGCCAGGGAGAATTGCGTGAAGATCGCCAGGCCCAAAAGGATGTGACCGACACCGGCGACCATCTGCCAGGACAACGCCCGGCGCATGATGTGCTCGCCGAAGGTGCTGTAGGAGCCCACGATGATCGTGAGGGCGACCGCGATGGCGATGATCACAGCCCACGGCGCCTCGCCGTCAAAGGTGGTGGAGTAGATGCGGTAGATCCCGTAGAGCGCCACCTTGGTGTGCACTGCCGAGAACAAAGCCATGATCCCCGCCGACGTCGAGGGGTAGGTCCGCGGCAGCCAGCCGTGGATCGGCGCAACGCCCGCCTTGATCGCCAAGGCCAACAGGACCACGGCCACCGCGAAGCCAATGCGGGGGTCACGGCTGGCGGCCCCCGCCAACTCTGCGAGGTTGACCGTGCCTGCTGCGGCGTAGACCAAGCCCACCCCAATGAGCAGGATAGTGCTGGTCAGCAGGTTGACCACGACAAACAACCGGCCAATACCGAGCCTGCGCCACGTGCCGGTGATGGAGATCAGCGCGTAGGAGGGCAGCAGCATGACCTCGACAAACACGAAGAGGTTGAAGAGATCGCCAGTCAGCAACGCACCGTTGACGCCGGCAGTCAGCATGATCGCCAAGGCGGGCAAGAACCTGAAGCGGTCCTCTCCGGTTTGAGTGAGGAACACCATGGTCACGGTCGTGGTCAATGACGTAACAGTGATCATCAGAGCGCTGAAGGTGTCCGATATCAGCGGAATCGAAACCCCGCCGGGGAACTGCCCGACGTTGTGAGCGATCACTGGCGTGGTCTGGTGCTGGACGAGTAGGGCGATCCCGGCCAACGTCATACCCGCAGGTATGCCGATCATCAAGGCGCGGTCGAGCCCCGGTCGTCGGACAGCGATCAGTAGTGCTGCGGCCGCAAGCGGCATCACCACAAAGAGTGCAAGGTATTGAGAGTTCATCGGTCGTGGAACTCCCCGGTGGCAGGCATCCGCTTGGTGTCGTCGTTGTGCCCGATGACCGCCAGGGTCAGCATGAAGATCGTCACCGCCAAGGTGATGACGATGGCCGTCAAGACGAAAGCTTGCGGCAACGGATCGGCCGCCACGTCAACGGCTGTTCGATTGGCCAACGGCTCGCCACGATAGGCGCTCACGCCGATCGTGAGAAGAAGCAGGTTGGCCGCGTGACTGAGCAGCGCCATACCGAAGATGATCCGGACCATGCCGCGTTGCAACGCGAGGTACACCCCGCCCGCGACCAGGACACCGATGGTGATGGGCAGAATCATTTTTTCTTCCCCTTGCCAGCTTCCCCGGTGGGGGAGTCTTGCCTGGGCACTTTCCCGGTAGCCAGGAAAGTTGTTTTGCGGGTCGGACGCATCAGTTTGACCGGTGCCCGTCCTTCGTCTTCCGGGTGCTCGCCGCGCACGGAGCTCATCGGGCCGGTCACTTCGCCTTCAACAGACTGGTCGGCGCGTTCGCGGGTGCCCTCCTCCGTGCCTTCCGAGGCCCCGAGTAGGTTGAACGCAGCCATCACCAGGCCCAGCACGGCAGCGTAGACGCCGAGGTCGAAGACCAGAGCCGAGGTCAGCTTCTGGCCCAAGAAGTAGCCGTTGATGGGCTCGAGGAACGATCCCTTGGCCACTAAACCCCAAATACCGGTGGCCAACGCCAAGGCGATGCCCACGGAGATGAGGTAGATCGGGACCTTCGGGGCGCCGATGGGGTGGTCTTTGGCCGCGGCTAGGTAGATGAGCGCGACGATGGCCGACCCGAGAAGAGCTGCGATGAAGCCACCACCCGGCGAGTTGTGTCCACGCCAGAACAGGATGGCGGAGATGACTGCTAAGAGCGGGATGGTGAGCCGGATCAGCAATTGCAGCGGTATGGCGTTACCCCACGACTCCAACATCGCTCGCTCTGCAGTCGAGCCTTTCCCACGCAACGGCAACTCGGGTGCTTGGACGTAGTTCTTGTCGGTGCTGGGCTCCGGGTCCAGGTAGCGGTCGCGCACGGTCGAAAGCACGGCGACCAAGGCGACCCCCGCCATACCTAGCACAGACAGCTCGCCCAGGGTGTCCAGTGCGCGGAACTCCACGAGGATCGTGTTGACGATATTGTCGCCGCCACTCACGACCGGCGCTTCGTTGAGGTAGTAGTCGGCCACGGGGGGCAACTCGCGGCGACCCGCGAGCACCCACACCGTCAGGCCGACCGCGATGCCGGTCACGATGGCCAATGCGGCTGCTGCGGTGTTGCCGTAGCGGGGCCCCCGGCCAAAGGTCAGCGGCAACTTTTGCAGCACGAGCATGATCATCAGCACGGTAAGGGCTTCAACGAGCAGCTGCGTCAGGCCCACGTCCGGTGCGCCGAGCGAGAAGATTTGGACGGTGACGGCGATACCGACGGCGGACAAACTCACTGTGGCAGCGAGTCTCGAGTCCGAAAGGGTAGCGCCGATGACTCCACCGATGACGACAATGAGCACGACCGCGTCAATGGGCTGAGTGAGGTCGGCGATTTGCGGCTCGAGATCGACCGAGGCGAGCACCGCGATGGAACCGCCGATGAGCACCAACCCGAGGACAGCGAATTGTGCCGCGACGTGGCGAGTGGGGTTGTTGGCGGCGACGAGGAGCGCGAGTTTGGTGCCGAAGCGGCGCAGGCTCTTGTAGACCCGCCCGATCACCCAAGCTCCATCGACGTCAAAACTGTCGTGCTCGATGAAGGCCCGCAACTTCGTGCGGTTCATGATGATCACGACACCGATAGCAATGATGAGGATGGTCAGCCAGAGTTCGAGCTTGAAGCCATGCCAGATATAGAAGTGGACCGCACCTTCTTCGACCTCCCCGGCGGGCAAGGCGGCTTCGACCGCCCGCTGGACCGGGGTGTCCAACACACCGGCGAAGAAGGTCAACGGCAAGCCGACGACAATCGGCAGCGCCGCTGGGATGAGCAGCGAGGGTGAGGCTTCGTGGACGGTGATGTCGGTGCGGGTGCCGTCAACGAAGCCGCCGAACACGATCTTGGCGCAGTAAGCGAACGTCAGGACGGCGCCACCGGCGACGCCGAAGAGGGCCACCCAGCCCACGAATTCAGGGCCGGGAGCCTCCCGAGCGGAGACCAGGATGGCCTCCTTGGAAATAAAGCCGAGCATGGGGAAAATGCCAGCCATCGAGGCGCATCCAAGCACGACTGCGCCAAATGACCAAGGCATTTTCTTCCACAACTGAGGCAGCCGCCGAAGATCGCGGGTGTGAGCAGCGTGGTCGATGACGCCGACCATCATGAACAGCCCGGACTTGAACAAGGCGTGCGCAATCGTATGCAGGGTGGCCGCCGCGATGGCTTCTTCCGTGCCGATGCCGATGGTGGCGACAATGAGACCCAATTGGCTGACGGTGGAGTAGGCCATCAGTTTCTTCAGGTCGGTCTTTTGCGCGGCGAACCAGGCACCCATGGCTCCGGTGAAGAGGCCCACGAAGATGAGCGTGTAGTTCCACAGCAGCGTCTCGTGGAAGGCGGGGCTGAACCGGAGCAACAAGAAGATGCCGGCCTTCACAACTGCGGCGGCGTGTAGGTAGGCGCTGACTGGGGTCGCGGCGGCCATCGCGTCGGGCAGCCACACGTGGAAGGGGAACTGGGCGGACTTCGTGAAGGCCGCTAGCAGCACCAAGACCGCCATTGAGGCGGTGAAGCCCGCGTCTTCGGTCCAGATCGGGCTAGCCAAAGCTTCGGTGACCGAGGTGGTGTCGGTCTTGGCGATGATCGAGACCACGGCGGCTAGCAGCGACAAACCGCCGAGGAACGTGATCAAGAGCGTGCGCAGTGAAGCCAGCTCGCCGCCATACCCGGAGCGTGCGATGAGCAAAAACGAGGCGAGAGAGGTCAACTCCCAGCAGACAAAGAGCAAGATCAGGTCGTCCGCGAGCACCAGCCCCACCATGGACAAGGTGAAGGCGCACATCGTGAGGTAGAAGCTGGTGTTGCGACCGTCCTCGAGGTACCGCGCTGAATAGATGAACACCACGGCCCCGATGAGCAACGCAATAAACGTGAAGACCACGCCTATCCCGTCCGCTTGCAGGGCGAAGTTCACGTTGAGACTGGGGACCCACTCCACGAGATAGGTGGTGCTTTCGCCGCGCATCGTTGCTGCGGCTGCGGGGAAGAAGGCACCCGCGGCTACCAAGTAGAGGGCGCCCAAGGGATAACCGGCGTCTCGGCCGAGGTAACGGGTGCACACCGGAGCGACAGCGACTGTCGCCGCCAGGATGAGCATCGTGGCGAGCAGGCTCATAGAGTCAACTGCCTCGCCCAGAGGTTGGCCGCACGGGGCCGACACTGCGAGGGGCAAGGCATGCCGGGGAGTCTAGCAACGACTTTTGCCCTGAGGTCTAGCCGAAGTCCGGCACGCACGTTGCCCAGTACTGTGCATGCCTATGCCACCGGACATAGTCAATCGCGACAGTCTCAGCTTGTGGGAGTTGCTGACGGTCAGTCCCTTGGAGAGCGCGGCGGTGGTCCTGTCTACGATAGGCATGTATGCCGCGATGCTCCTTTTGGTGCGAGTGCTCGGGCCGCGGATGCTCTCTGGGATGTCGGGATTCGACCTGGCGGCAGTCATCGCTTTTGGCGCAGTCATCGGGCGAAGTGCCTTGGGCGAGTTCCCGGCCTTTAGCTCTGGGCTCATTTCCCTAGCGACGCTAGTGGTGCTCCAGGGGGTTGTCGGACTACTGCGTAAGCATCGCTATGGCTCGGCGTTAGTCGACAACCATCCGGTTGTCCTGATGGCCGGCAATAGAATGCTCGCTGACCATATGTCTCGGTGTCATGTGCTGCCGGGAGAGGTGCAGTCCCGGCTGCGGCAAGCCGGAGTGCGGCACCCGCACGAGGTGGCAGCGGTCATCTTCGAGCCCAACGGGTCGATGAGTGTGATGCGCCGAGGCGAGTTGATCGACCCGTTGCTGCTCAGTGGCGTGGTGGGTGCGTCAGAGATCCCTGCCGAATTGATGTCAACGCCGTCGTCCGAATAAGAACTCTGCGCGGCCAAGAAAGCGGCAGATAAGGCGACGGGGACGCCTTTTCGACC
>JBBSKS010000041.1:0-15845 GCA_038256095.1 Actinomycetales bacterium
CAGAGATCTGGCTCAACGAAAGGTTCCAATCGGTCAACATCGACCGGTGCGCCCCACTCCTGCAGGGCCCCCTGCATCAGGCCCAGGTGCATCGGACACACCACAGACGACTGAGTCTGGGCCAACTCCAGAAAGGGGCAGTGCCGCAGCTTGATTGACGATGCCGCGTCCACCTCGTCCAGTTCTGGCGCAAAGCCGATCTCGGAGAGCAAACCGATGAGTTGGTCGATGGAGGGATCGGAGGTTGCTGGGCTCGCCTCGGGGACACCTGGTCGGTCCTGGGCCTGGCGTTGACCCCAGGACCTCCCGATCGCCAAGGCGCGTTGGCCTGGGTCGGGTTCTTCAGCGAGCCCGGCCACCAGCACCTCTGCCAGCATGCGGTAGGCACGCGGCCCGGAGGGGTCCATCCCTGGGGTTGGCGCGAACAGTTGCGCTGGCCGGCCAGGGACCCCGGGTGTCGACGTCACTTGCTGCACCTGACCGGCGGCCACCAGTCGAGTCAGGTGGAAACGCACCGTGTTGGCGTGCACCCCCAACTCTGCGGCGAGGTCGTTGATGCTCTGCGGCTCGGCGGCCGCCTTGAGCGCGACCAAGACCGCCGACCGACGTCCCGCGCCAGAGTTGGGAGCGTCGGTGGGAGACATGCTCTACAGTTTACACAACAAGAACTTGTAGAAATAACCCAGGAGGAACGCAATGTCAACGCACCACGACGTGGCCCATCACGAGGCAGAGCTGGATGTGCGGACACTGCGCAAACCCGACAAGCACCCGACCATCTTCGCTAGGTATGCCGAACTGGCCGCGGGTTCTTCGTTCGTCCTGGTCAACGACCACGACCCGCGCCACCTGCGCAACGAGTTCGAAACGGACTTCGCTGGCAGCTACGGGTGGGAGTACCTGAACCGCGAGCCCCGAGGCTGGCGGATCAAGATCACCAAGTCCGCGTCCACGGCTCTTCCGCGGGTGCTGGTCAACAGCGCCGAGCTCGACGAGCAGCAGGCAGACGGGGACGGGCGAGGCGTGTTGTGGAAACTGACGATGCGCGAGCGGGACCTGGACTCCAACATCGTGTCGCTTCCTCCGGGCGGTGGGATCGATGCCTACACCGGCCCCGATCTCGACGTCATGATCCACGTCATCGCTGGTGCCGGTCACCTGACCAGCGAGGGTGGCATCGTCGATCTGCGGCCCGGCTCAGTGCTGTGGCTGCCACGCCGGTCCCGCCGCCAGTTCGACGCCGGGCCGAGCGGTCTGCGCTACCTCACGGTGCACCAGCGCCGCCAGTCTTTGGTGTTGGACACCAGCCGAGCCCGTCTCAACACCTAACCGATGACGGCGGACCAGCTCGGCGAGCGCGTCGACAATCCGATGGCTGCGCTGGAACGATGGGAGGGCGCCGGTGGGACCTGGCGTGTGCTCGGCTGGCGCGGAGACATCGTCACGATCGGCCTTCTTCAGTGCGATGGCGGCGCCGAAGCAGACCGACTGACGTCCGCCGATCCCGAGCTGGTCCGCTACCTAGCGGGGCGAAGCAGCAGGGAGGAAACAAACTAAGCCCACACCTGCAATGCAGGCTCGCTGCTCCTCGTCTTTCACCCTTCGGAGCCTCCCACTCAGCCCCGGCACGGTCCAAGTCGGTCACCGTGACGGCATACCCAGCGCGGAGCAGGCTCATACTCAGCAACTTGCCGAGGTGGCCGACCCCGGCGAATCCGACCCTGACCTGCGAAGGGATCGGCGACTCCACTACACGTCGGCTTGAGCGTTGAACGGACGTGGCGTAGCCAGCACCCGACGGACCATAGGCACAAAGAAGTCGAGCGACTCCGACTGATATGCCGGATCAAAGGAGCACTGGTCGTAGTCAGCGCAGAAGTCGACCGTCGCCTGGTAGTGCGGGTGGTCGCGCCACCGGTCCCGCGCGTTCGGGTCTTGACCCTGGTGGTGAAGGTAGTAGAACCCTTGGAACACCCCATGGTGCTTGATGATCCAGTAGTTCTTCTCGCTGATGTACGGGCGCAACATTGCCGCAGCGACCTCGGAGTGGTTTGCCGGGGCCAGGTAGTCGCCGACGTCATGGAGCAACGCACACACCACCATCTCCTCGTCTTCCCCTGCCCGGTGAGCCCGAGTCGCCGCCTGGAGGCTGTGCTCATACCGGGTGATCTGGTAGCCGGTGGGCTCATTCATGGTGCCCAGCCACTGCAGGACCTTGTCCGGAAAGGTTGCTAACTCGGCCCGTTCGAACTCCTCGAGGTATTCGTATTCTTCGGCCGTGCCGTCTGCCATCTGGGTGAAGGCGACAGTCCGCATCAGCTCAACTCCTGTGCCGGGATGGGCTTATGGGTGCCGGCCAGCACCCGCCGCCGCGCCATCATGTCGTCGAATTCCATGTAGACGTCCTGCAGGTGGCGGGCCCCACTGGCGGGGTCGTAGGTCAGGCGGCCGTGCATCACCCGGTGCCCGTGGACGGTCAGCAGATCCCCGCTTCGCGTCTTGAACACCAGTTTGTATCGGTCGCTGTCGACCATGCGGCCCAAGGTCCGGTAGGCGTCGTAGAACCGTTGGACGTCCTCGAACGGCACGTCGAGAGGTTGCGCCAACTGGTTGGAGAAGCGGAAGGTCTGGACCCGCCCGCCCGTGTCGAGTTGGATCATCGGAGCAGTGGCGGCGGTGTCCTCCTGCTCGCTGAACAACTGCCAACGCACCGGCACCCGCGTGAGTATGTCGAAGGCTAGGGGATCGTCTCGGCGCAAGTCGGCCAGGATGGCCCAACCGTCAGTCACCGTGCTCTCTCCCCCGTCGGCCTCGTTGACCAAGAAGTGCAGCAGTTGGATGCTCGGTGGCCAGTGATAGCTGGGCAGGTCGGTGTGCGGCTTGAGCTCAAGCGGAGTGTGGGCCACGTTGTAGCCCGCCGGGTCGTGCCGAACGTTGTGAATACGCTCGAAGGCGGTCTCGCGGACATGGCCGAGGGTCTCGGCGAATCGTTCAACCTCGCCGTCGATGGACGGCGTATTGCTGACCACCGCGACCCCGTAGTTGCGAAGCGCGTCGAGATAGGCCAGCTGTCCTTCGGTCGTGCCGACCACGTCAGCGTGCTCGAACCTCGGCACCTGGGTCAGGGTGGCGTCCCATAGCGTCGGACTGTGCTGGCGATTGGCACGGGCCACTTCGGAGTAGTCGTGCGTTCGCAGCCATTGCGTTGAGTAGCTCGACCGGTGTCCGTCGTTCCACTTGATACGCAAGCCTTGGTCGCCGGCATACTCGGCCTCGGTTGCCGCGATGTGGTCGATGATAGTTGCGGTGAACAACCGACGCTCAGTGGATTGCGCCACCTTGCACTCGGAGCACCAGCAGTTGTCCCTTAACCACACGTAGTGGAAAGGCGTATCCACGCCTTCCAAAGCGATGGTGAGGTACGTGTCGGCGAGCGCTACGGGTGGGGTCGTCGAACGGGGGGAGGTAATGACAGACACGAGGGCCTCCTGGCAAGGAATGGCATCGAGGAAACGGTGCTACGTATAGTCTTCTCAGCCAGTGAGCAATTATCAAACGATACTTTTACGGCATAAGGGGCCCGAAATGTGTGGCTCAAAGTGACAACCTCCATTCCCCCGCTTCTCGGCTTGCAGGCCTACGAAGCGGCAGCGCGACGGGGAGGTTTCGCGCTGGCGGCCGAAGAGTTGCACCTCTCCCCGTCGGCGATCAGCCAACGGGTTCGTTCGCTCGAAGCCCACCTCGGCGTTCAACTCTTTGAACGACTCCCGAGAAGTTTGAGATTGACCGAGTTCGGCCACGCCTACCTCCCGGCGGTCCGCGACATCTTTGAGGAGTTGTCGGCCGCAACGAACGGGCTCTTCGGCGCCTCCGAAAAAACTCAACTAACGGTTCGCGTTCAGGTGTCCTACGCCACCACGTGGCTGGCTCCTCGGCTTCGCGACTTTAACGACATGTTCGAGCACATCTCGTTGCGCCTGCTCAGCGCAGTGTGGGCCGACGCGCTGCCGCCAGACGAGATCGACCTGGAAATTCGCCAAGGCAACGGCAACTGGCCCGGATTCATCGCGACCAAGCTGCACGACGACTTGGCGGTGGTCATCTGCGACCCCGCGCTGCTCGCCAACGGCAATACGTTTGACAAAGCCAGCGACCTGCGTGAGCACGGCCGCATTCAGGTGCTGGGCTTCGACGATCTCTGGAGCAGATTGTCTGCCACCAACGAGTGGGAAGACAGGCCAGAGTCCGTGCTCACGCTGGACACCTCAATCTCGGCGATCGAAGCCTTGCGGGGTAGCGGCTACTGGACCATCGTGCCCGAGCGCTTTGCCCGCTCCGCAGTCCGAGCGGGCACAGTGGCAATGGCGCTGCCAGCCTTGCTTCCCATGCGCCAGAGCCACTACCTCTTGCGCCGAGATGACGGCTCACAGATGAGCGGTGCCGCGGCAGCCTTCACGCAGTGGATTCGCGACCAGGAATCCACAGACTCGCTGATCAGCAGCTAGGCGCTGACCAGGTAGCGGCGGGATGCTGCATACAAGGCCCACCACGCATTGGCGGTGATCAGGTGTCCCTCGCTGGCGGCTGCGCACTCCCGCTGCCGAGCGACCCATCGGCGAGGGCCAGGCGAAAGGCAGAGTCATCCCCTCGGGACACCTGAACCAACCCGATAGGTCGCCCACCCGCCTCCGCGCCCTCGATGAGCACCGCGTCCACACGCAACCTCGCTCATGTCTCCGGGCACGTAGACCCCGCGGCCGGGCTCGGCCGCCGCGAGGTGCGTTGCCAGGGGTAGGTGTCGCAGTAGCCGATTACCGCCCTGGTCACCTAAGACAATGGGCCCCGTCGGTTCGCTCCTAGGGCTCGCTTGGGCTTCGCTTGCGTGGTCTGTGATGCGCACCGGCTTCCTTCGCCCATCGATCGCGCTCCAGGTCAGCCAGGACGACGCCCGGAAGGTGCATTCCCGGATCTCGCGGAGACTGACTCGCACCCGCGCCGTAGCCGACGACGTGTCGGTATTCGTTTCGGCGATGCCGTGCTCGACCGTATCGCTCACCGCGCAGCTCCTTCCGGGAAGACTCGATCGAAGAGGTCGAGCCAGTTGACGCCGAGGATCGCGACGATTTCCTCCTCATTCAGACCTACGTCCACCAAGCCATCGGTGACGCGGGGAAGGTCGGCCGGGCCCTGGAACCACTCGGGCCAGGCGGGCCAAGACGGCGGCGCCGAATCATCGGGTGCGCGCCAACGGCCATCCCGCAAGTAGGCCACATAGTCGTTGCCCCATTCCCGGGTGCAGTCCGAGCCGAGGCCCACGTGCTCGACCCCGATGGTCTCGCACAGGCTGGCGACCATCCGGCAGAAGTGGGTCAGTGCCGCCGAAGCCGCTATGGCATCCAAACTCGTGCGGTTCCCGACGTGTGAGAGGTCAACGAGCATGCCCACCCGGTTCATCTCCTGAACGATGGTCTGCCCGAAGCGTGTGAGCCCGGAGTCCACCGGTTCATAGCAAGCGCCTCCGACCAGGTTTTGTATGTTGTAGACGTGCTCGGCTCCCCGTTGGTGAAACTGCCTCGCGGTCGCGCCCAGGTCATCGACAACCTCGTTCGAGAAATTATCGAGCGCACCCCACCAGGACTTCACCGTCCCCCTGAACCCTTTGGTGCAAGATGCTAACCAGTACATGACCTTGCTCGCCTTGGTCGCCGCGGATATCGAATTGCCCTGGTGCCCTGTCCGTCATGAGCCTTCGTTTTGATGGCGTGCGATATCTATGTTTGAACGAACCCGATGCCCACACCTCCTTCACGCTCGCCACCCGACCGGCAGCGGCAAACGCAGCCGCAGCAAACCTGCGGACAGTCCTGACAAACGGTTCGCTGAGTCCGACGAAGAAAGATCTAGCGACGAATAACCGCACCCACGTCTCGAGGTGCTTCTGGTTGACATTGCTGGTGTCAGCCGAAGAGCGCACTCGGTCCCTCGAGAAGTCCTAGAGCGGCGCTGCCGCGGATCACGGCGGCGACGACCAGAAGCACCGAGGTAATGAAGGTCCAGTCGGTCCTGGTGATCTTGATCGGTCGCCAGGTCGTGCGCGGTTGCAGCCCGAGGCCCCGTGATTCCAACGCCTGCGCCATACGCTCGCCCTTGCGAATTGTTACCACCAAAAGCGTGAAGATCACGCCCGCAAGGTGCCGCGGCCCTCGCAGAGGCCGCATACCCTCGCGCTGGTCCACCCGAATCGAATGCGCGTGACGGATCGTCGCCCACTCTCGGGGCATCTCCTGCAGCATCCGGTATCCGGCGAGGATCGCGAACGTCACTCGCGGACTCAGTCGGGCGTCCTGGTTCAGGCTCATCATCAAGGCGACCCCGTCGGTTGAGAGCAGAAACCCGATGGCCAGCACTCCGATGAGAAGGGTGCGGGCTGCCAGCGCGGCGCCAATACTGAGACCTTCTTCAGTGATTCGCACCGGCCCGCCTTGCCACAGGATCGTGCCCGGCCGCGAGAGCACATTCACGATGAACACTCCGAGGGCGAACGCGAGGAAGGGCACGTGGGCCACCGCGAGTGTGCGTAGGGGCGCGCCCACGGACGCAGCCACCGCGATCAGGGCAAGAAGATACAAAACGGTCGGGGTGATCGGGTCGAGGATGAAGATGGCGACTAGCGAGACCACCGTCAGAAGCGCCAACTTCAGGGTCGGGTTGCGTCGGGAAAGGGCCGAGTCGGTGACGATGCTGCCGGTGAAGACGCTCACGAGTTCGGCATCGGATCGACGGGCAGCGCCACCGCGCTATCGAGACGATTCAGCACGGAACGAACTGATCCGGGTGTGTGCCCCACCAGCCACTCGACGAGGGGCGGCAGGACGAGACCCGCTTGGATGAGCACGGGTTCATCAGCCAACACTTCTTCAGCCGGTCCATCAGCCAGCACCCCACCCGCAGCGAGTATGACGACCCGATCGGCCACCGTCGCGACGAGGCGGAGGTCGTGGCTGACCATCACGACGCCCCTGCCCTCGTCCGCTACTGCGCGTAACGTTGCGGCGGTGGCGATGGCATCACGACGATCCAGCCCCAAAGTCGGTTCATCAACCAGGAGAACCGGACGGCGGTGAGCCAGCATCGCGGCCAGGCTCAGCCTGCGCTTCTCGCCACCGGATAGCCGAAACGCGTTTTGAGCTGCGAGGTGGGTCAGTCGAAACCACCGAAGATGGGCCTCGACCGTTGCCTCTTTGGTGTCTGCCGGGAGCCCGTGCCCGATCTCGTCGCGCACCGTGGTCGCGACGAACTGGTGCTCAGGGTTCTGAAAAACGAGCCCCGGTCGTGCTCCCTGCACCGTCCCCTCCAGCGGAGGCACCACCTTGGCCAGGGTGAGGAGTAGGGTGGACTTCCCGATCCCGTTGGCACCGAGCACGGCAACCACCTCGCCCGCTCGAACCTCCAGGTCGACGTCCGACAAAAGCCTGTTGTCGCCGCGAAGATCAGCGCCGCTTCGTGTGCGTCGGCGCTTCTTGGCCGGTGTCATCGCACGGCCCACCGCCAGACCTTCGGTCGAGAGCAACACATCCCCAGGCGCCTTATCGGCTCCTGCCCCTACGGCGAGGCTGCGGAGAAAATCTTCGTTCCCCTTGGCGTGTAATCCGCCTGCGACCTGAGTGATGGCATACAACTCAGCCTCTAATGGGAGCCAGCACCCGGCCGCATGTAGCACTGCAGCGTAGTCGCGCAGCAGCGTTTCGGTTGGCCCATCGGCCAGGACCTTTGCGTCCTCACTCAGCACCAAGGCTCGTCCGGGTAGGCCAGCGGCTCCGGCCACGCCCGCCCATTCGTCGAGGCGGTGCTCGACCAAGACGGTCGCAGGTCGGTACGCCTGCGTGGCGCTGCGCAACGCCTCGCGCACCGACGCAACTCCGGCGGGATCGAGCATCGAGGTCGGTTCGTCGAGCAGGATCACCTCCGGCTCGGTAACCAAGGCTGCGGCGAGCGCCACACGCTGAGACTCACCCCCAGACAAGACTGCGGTGGCTCGGTGCCGCAGGTGGCTTGCTCCCACGAGGTCCAGAGAGGCCTCAATGCGGGGGCCGATGTTGACCGGATCGCATCCATGGTTTTCTAACGGCAGCGCCAGTTCTTGCTCAACGTCGGGTAGGCATACGGCAGCGGATGGGTCTTGGCCGAGCACTCCGAGGTGCCGGGACCGCTGCACCACCGATGTGTCCTCGCTGGCCTCCCCCGCGACGGTCACGCTGCCGGTGACCGTCGCGGTCAGCGTGTGTGGAAGCACCCCGGTGATGACGTGCAACAGCGTCGACTTGCCTGAACCAGATGCACCGAGAACGACAACCTGCTCGCCGGGTGCCAGCTGGAACGACACTGCGTTCAGCACCGGCGCCTCTCGCCGCGGAAGGGTCACGGTGACGTTATCGAGGTCGACGACACTCGTCGTTCGCGCTCCGTTGCTCCGCTTGCGTTCCGCAGCGAGATCGCTCATCGCCGGATCAACTCGCGCCCGATCGCAAAGTTATCGAGCACACCCGTGCGCATTAGAGCATCAACGATGACCTTCGCCAGCAGGCCGCCGAGGATGATCCCGGACAGCGCCTGTATGCCGAGGCGCAGGGCGAAGATGTCTTGGCCGTACCACCCAAACCGGAAGGCTGAGTAGAAGAACACCACGGTGGCCCCGAGCAAACCGGAGAGGGCGAATACTCCCCACCCGAAGCGTCGATACCTCGTCAGGGCGAACGCCAACTCACTTCCGCCCCCTTGTAGAGCCGCAGCAATGATGAGCGTCGGTCCCACCGGGGAGCCGAGAAAGACGACCTCCACGACGGAGGCCAGAACCTCGGCAATCAACCCCGCGAACGGTCGCTGGATGATCGCCAGGGCAATCGGCGCCACCAACAGCCACCCGCCAAAGAGAAGGTGCTGCGAGAGATCTCCGGCCGGTCCCATCAGGATGCTGAGGCCGTTCCAGGCCTGCACAAGGGCCCAGTACGCAAACCCGAAGACCACCCCAAGGACCACCATTAGCACGAGATCTCTCATCGACCAGCCGCGCCGCGGACGGGACACGATCTGCTTTTGCTCGGTGCTCATCGGGTGGTCCCCTCTTTAGCGGCGGCCACACTTGGGGAGGCGACCGAGATGCTGAGATGGGTCACCACGTGGGGCACCACGGCACCCACCTGAGTCCACGCATCGACGGCGGTACTCACCACCTCGCCAAGATCTCCGGTGAGTTTGGTGGCGTAATGGTTGGCCGAGGCTGCGATACCTCGCGCCTTTGCTGACTCGATGGCCGCTTCGATGTGGGCCATATGGTCGCCGCCCTTCGAGCTGCCGTCCAGTAACGGATAGAGCGACCACTGCGCCACCGCCGGAATGCCCGTCGCTTCGAGGTGAATTGGCGCAGGGGTGGGCAACCCGACTTTTTCCGGGTTGCACGTCACCTCACCTGGGCAGCCACGAGAGAAGAGCAGGTGGGCGACCACGTGACCTTCGCCGCACCTTCGGTAGGCAGCTGCGATCAGCGCGACGGCAAAGGCAGCCAGGCGCTCTTCGGCTGGCTCACTGAGCGCACCGACGTACGTGCTGACCTCATCGGTTTCGACGACCAGCTCAGCGCCCAAACCTGCGTCGGCAACGTCCGCGAGCGCTCCCACGATCGCCTCCTCGAAGGCGTCGCAATGCGGGTGGACGCTGAGCCGCATACCGATGCCGAGTCGTTCTGGACTCGCGGTGGCCGGGTCATAGTCTTGTTGGATACTCATCAAGATCCCTTCAGCACCCCCAAGTACTGCAAGACCTACGTCGACCACAAACGCCGAGCAGGTGCCTACTCCCTACGCCGGTACGAACCGGATCAGGTTTTCGGGTCTGCGGACGGTCCGCACTCTCAGCGCCAAGCGGCGCTCCCCGGAGGTTTTGCCTCAGCCTAGCCGAGGGTAGGGGTGTGCCGTAGCGCAACCCGTGGGTAGAGGTGTGGTGTAGCGCAAACCGTGGCCTCGACACGTATCAGCACGGGCTGTGAAGTCTCTTTGGCTATGACCGGCCGCCAGGGTCGGTGCCACCACTACGCACCGAAGATGGAGCACCCCATGACTCGCTCAATCGGCACCCCTCGACCCGACTGCACCTCGCGGGCACAGTCCGCAGCGGCGCGCCGGGCAGAGCTCGAACCGCTGGCCAGCGGCCGCGGCAGCGGGGTGACAACCCCCAACGGTGAAGAGATCGACTACGGACTCGGTTTCGCCAGCAGTTATCACAAGGCCTTGCCGCACGACGTGAACGGCGCTGTGCACTGCCCTAGTTTCCACGAGCTGGTTCGTATGCTTTCCGGCCACGAGGCCGGGGCCGTCGAGACTTTGCCTGTGGGGCAGAACCGCACCGCGGGTGACGGCACCAAGGACACGAACCCGCGGCGATTCACCGACACCCCGAAAGATCCGCTCGGGTACCGCAAACTCACCAGCCCGTTCACCGGGCACGTCTTCGACACCCAGGGGGCTGATTCCGGCGCTCTCGCTATTTCGCCGGCGCCGCGCTTCGGCACCGACGAGTTGGCGGCCGAGATGGCCGAGCTCTACGCCATGGCGCTGCTCCGCGACGTCCCGTTCACCGAGATCGAGGACGGCACCGGCAACAACGTCACTGTGATCCTGAACGCGCTGAAGACCATGGGCTGGTTCAACGGCACGGACACAACCGGGGGCACTGCGCAGAAGCGCCGGTTCGACACCAAGGGCGTGCTATCGGCCGCGAACAGCCTGTTCCGAGGCTCGACGCCGGGCTCGAAGGCCGGGCCGTGGATGTCGCAGTTCCTTCTCGGCGGCCACGACAACAGCGGCTTCACGTTTGCCCCAGCGGACCCGGACACGAGCGATCCAGAGTTCCGTGGGCTCCGAGCGGAATTCGGCGAGGAGGACGGATTCATCCTCTACGGCACGCAGATCATCGACCAGCGAGCCATCGTGGCCAAAGATGGCATTGACTACATGACGAACTGGGCGGCGTGGCTGGACTGCCAAAACGGCGTCGACTTCAACCACCAGGACGTCTTCTTGCCGCGTCGCCGATTCCTGACCACTCCCCGGGATATCGCAACCTACGTGCACTACGACGCGCTATACCAGGCCTACATCGTGGCCTGTCTGCGGATGCTCGGCGATGGCGCCTTCAAGAACGACCGCGGTATGCCAGAATCCGCCAGCCGCACGCGCTCTGCTTTCGCATCGTTCGGTGGCCCCCACGTTTTGGCCCTCCTACCCGAGGTCTCGAGCCGAGCGTTGAAGGCGGTGTGGCGCCAGAAGTGGCTACACCACCGTCGCACGCGACCCGAAGTCGTCGCCGCCTGGCTGACGCTGCAGGAGAACGACCCTGCTCGCATCACGGACCCGACCCTCGCTGCCGCGCTGACGCAGCTGCGCGCAAAGATTCCGCAGCCCATTCTCGACCTGATCGCCGCGCACAACACGGTACAGAACGGGTCAACGACGATCACGCCGAAGGACGATCTGCCGGACAACTTCCCGCAGATTGCCGACGACAAGAACTTCCTGTTGCCGCAGGCCTTCCCCGAAGGCTCGCCCACCCACCCGGCATACGGGGCAGGGCACGCGACGGTTGCGGGAGCCTGCGTCACGGTGTTGAAGGCGTTCTTCGAGATGTACGAAGAGGACGGGACCGAACGCGTTTGGCCCGGTCAGACCTTCGTCTCTCACTGGCAAACGCAAAGCCCCGGTCGCAACGTCGGAGAGGGCGGCGAGCTCATCGACGCGCCTGACGGCCCCCCGCTGACCATTCAACACGAGCTCGACAAGTTGGCGATGAATATCTCCAACGCTCGCAACATGGCCGGCGTGCACTACTACACCGACTATTTCGAGTCCATCCGCCTGGGCGAGCGCGTGGCGACGTCGATCCTGGAAGAGCAACTCTCCATGTATGGTGAGCCGGTGTCGATGAGCTTCACCAGTTTCGACGGCGATGAGATCACCGTGCGCTCCAACGGCGGTGCCAGCGAAGTGCTGGTCGACACCGACGGTGCGCGGGTGTCGGCCCAGGGGTGGTACGACCGGTACAGCAGTTGAAACCCGTTCTTCACTGACGTCGCTCGAGGCATCGAGCAGATGGCTCAGGAACACTCGCTGTCGCTCTTCCTGTGCAATAGCGACCACAGCCCGCAGCGAGAACAGGCATACCTGAGTCGATTGCGGGAGCAAAGGGTGCAGGGCATCCTGATCACCCCAGTCGACCCACGTTCCCCCGCCTTTTTGGACGTCAGCCGCAGTGGAATCCCGCTGGTCATCCTCGACGGAACCGCGACTGAGGGCCACTGCTCGGTGTCCGTGGACGACGTGCACGGGGGGCGGTTGGCCCTCGAGCACCTGTTGGATCTAGGACATCGGCGGATCGCTTTTGTGGGGGGGCCCGAGGGTTTGGGTCAAGTCCAAGACCGTCGGCAAGGCGCCTTCTCGGCCGTGGCAGAACAAGGGGCTGCTCAGGCCACGATTATCGACATCACCACGACGTCGATGACCGTCGCGGAGGGGCGCACAGCAGGTCAGCGCATCGCTGGCATCCCCAGCGATCGCCGACCCACCGCAGTATTTTGCGCCAACGACCTGTTGGCGCTGGGCTTCCTCCAGCAGTGCGTCACCTTCGGCATCCGCGTGCCCCAAGACATGGCCATCGTGGGCTACGACGACATCGAGTTTGCCGAAGCGGCGGCAGTCCCGCTGACGTCGATTCGCCAGCCTCGCACCGACCTGGGCCGGACCGCAGCCGGGCTGCTTCTCGACGAGGCAAGCAACAGTGAGCACGTCCACGAACGCATCGTGTTCACTCCGTCGATCATCGTTCGAAAGTCCACCCTGGGTAGCCAGTCCTTCTCATCGATGTAGCCCTCGTCTGCATCCCCATCAGCGCTGGATGATTGCTGCAACTACGCTTCCTCCCTGTGCCCGCTCCTGCTTCTGCCTCAACTCACCCGGGGATGGGGGCCGTCCCCCACCATGGCGGCGTCACGTTCCGGGTCTGGGCGCCCAACGCACGCCAAGTGGCGGTGATCGGGGATTTCTGCGGCTGGGACTCGACATACAAGCGGCGGTTGGTGCGTGACAGCGCGACATCTGGGACGTGGTCGACGTTCGTGCCCGACGCCGGGCCGGGTAGTCACTACCGCTTCCTGATCCGCAGCGGCGGCCCCTACCGCTCCGTCATCGACCCGGTGGCCCGGCAGGTCACGGACTCCAACGGGGACGCAGTGGTGCTCGACCCCAGCACCCTGGACTGGGGCGACGACACTTTCGAGATGCCGGGGTGGGACGACCTGCTGCTTTATGAGTTGCACATCCCCACGTTCGCGGCCGACGGATGGCGAGCGGGCACGTTCGACCGGGCCATCGAGCGACTCGACCACCTGGCCTGGCTGGGCATCAATGCCGTCGAGATCATGCCGCCGTTCGCCTTCGCCGGGCCGGTCAGTTGGGGATACAACCCCTCGCATCCCTTCGCCATCGAGCCGTCCTATGGCGGGCCGCACGCGTTCGCTCGGTTCGTCCGAGCTGCCCATGCTCGCGGGATCGCCGTCATTCTCGACGTGGTCTACAACCACCTCGGGCCCGGCGACCTGCACTTGTGGCGAATCGACGGCGGTCGCAATCGGCGCTACGGCGGCAGCTATTTCTACAACGACCGACGCGCGCTCACCCCCTGGGGCGCCACCCGGCCCAACTACGACCGCAAGCAGGTGAGGAACTATCTGCGCGACTCGGCGGTGATGTGGTTGGAGGACTTTCGCGTGGACGGACTGCGCTTCGATGCCACCCAGTTCATCCGCTCTCGGTGGGGCAACGTGCACCATTCCGGCGAGCGCATCGCTGGAGGTCACCGCTTCCTCGCCTCCATGACGGCGGATCTTCGCGCGCGGCAACCGTGGAAGATTCTGATCGCCGAGGACATGCAGCGCGACCCAGGCGTCACTGCGCCAAGCGAGGTCGGCGGCCTGGGATTCAACTCCCAGTGGGATGCCGACTTCGTGCACCCGATCCGGCGTGCGCTCGAAACCCCTTACGACGAGGACCGCGATATGTATGCCGTGGCGCACGCCATCCTCGGCCACAACCTGAGCGCCGCTCACGAGCGGGTCATTTACACCGAATCGCACGACGAGGTTGCGAATGGGCGCAGCCGCCTGCCGGAGTCGATCGCGCCAGGCGCCGCCGATTCGTGGCATGCCCGGACGCGCGCCGCCCTAGGATTGGCGCTGACGTTGACGTCGCCGGGCTTACCGATGCTTTTCCAGGGACAGGACTTCCTCGAAGATCGATGGTTCGATGACCAGAGGCCCCTGGACTGGGACAAGGCCGACCGCAACGCCGGGTTCCTCCACCTCGTGCGGCAACTCATTGCCCTGCGCCGCAACCTCTCCGGAGTGACCCGCGGGCTAAGTGGACCGCATACCGAAGTGATCAGCGTCGACAACGGCCAGAAGGTCCTGGCCTATCACCGCTGGTCAGAGGGCGGCCCCAGCGACGACACCGTTGTGGTGATCAATCTGCGATCAACTCCGGTCTGGGGTATGCCGACCGGCCTCCCCCGCCCGGGCCGTTGGCGTTTGCGTTGCAACACCGACTCCCCGATGTTTGGCCCAGGACTCGGTGGCGTTCACGCCGGCGACCTCGACACCGAGCCACAAGAGTGCGACGGCTATCCACAGGGAGCGCTCGCCAGCATCGGTCCTTACGCCGCGCTGATCTACTCTCAAGATGCCTAAGTGCCGGGCAATAAGCGGTCGGGCCAAGGAGGCCCTTGGTGCGAGCACTGTGCGATCCGTCATCGACCAGGCCCTGCGCGAGGTCGTCATGAGGCATTGACAACAGCGTCTGGCAACGACAAAACCAGCCTGCAATCCGCGACGCAATGGCTAGCCTCATCACCACGCAGTCGCCTCTGGCCGTGCGGACATGCCCACCCATCGTGGCCGAAGTCGACTTCAGCGCTCGGAACACCCAGGACGCCAAAACGCTCTCGTCCGTCAAGGTCATCTACGGGCGGTCGGAGCGATAGACACGCTCATCGCTGCCTACGCCATAGAGAACTCGGCGACGGTGCTGCGTTACGACAGCGACTTCGAGCACGTGGCGGACGTCCGCGAAGACTTTAACCATTCGTGGATTGCCCCTCGAGGCAGCCTCGACCGCTAGAGCAACAGGCTGTTGCGACGTAGCGATCCACGCGCCTCCAACGCAGGTACTGCATCAGCAGCGAGACAGGGGCCGCGAAGAACGCGAGTATGGGCAGCAGAAAAAGGTCCGCGCCTGCTCCGGGCCCGTCCGCTCGCAGACCCAGCGCGTAGGTTCCGCCGACACACACTGCTATTGCCATGGGGATGAACACCGCGGTGAGCACCACCGCGCCCGTCCCCCCATCGTCGAACCATCAGGTGAAACACGTAGATGAAGGGCGCAGCCGCTGCCCCGAGGACCAGGCATTGCCCACGACGAATAAGAAACTCGAAGAGGGCCACGAAGCGGCAATGAGGCCGAAGAGTGGCGAGACGAGAAAAACGAGGTAGCAGTGCCAGCCGATATGAGTGCGCACGTGCTCGTCGAACGACGCATTAACGTTCCGCTTGCCCGCGACCACGTGAGTGATGGGCTGAACTTACTTCCCGAGGCGACCTTGCGTGGCGTCTATCCAGCGCTGCACTCGCTTCTGATTCACCCCTAGATCGCCCGACCCGTACCGCGAGCGTGAAAGCAGTGCCAGCGTCGACGATGCCTCATCGACCTCGGTGAATCGCACCGAAACGTAGTCCGGGTAGCCCATCA
>JBBSKS010000042.1:0-15578 GCA_038256095.1 Actinomycetales bacterium
AGCCGTGATCGACAAATTCTTCGTCCCGGGGATCATCTTTCCCAGTGTGGTCGCCCTCGTGGCGGGAATCTTCGCCATCAAGGTCGCCCGGTGGTTGCGGTGGGCGACGTATCGCAAACCCGATGAGGAGTCGATGCCGCTGCCGGGGTCGCGGTGGTGGGTGGTGCCCACGCTAGCGACCCTGGCCTGGGTGCTGTCCTGGCGAGCCCTCTTTGCTCCACCTGCTCAACTCACCGGAGCGATGGTCGATCCCGGTTCAAGTGCTGGCGTGCCTTCGCTGACCCAGTTCGTGGTGCTGGCCACGCTGCTCGTGGTCGGTTTGTCCTGCGTCTGCTTGGCGGCCATGGACATGGACGTGCACCGCCTTCCCGACCGGATTATGTGGCCGACGATGGGCATCTTAATCGTGGGGCTGGCCCTCGCCGCAGTGGTGGGCGGTCACTGGTGGCCACTGGCTCGGATGCTGATCTGTGCCTTAGGCGCTGGGGCGTTCTACCTGACGCTCTCGCTGGTTTCGCTGGCCCGCGGGTCGTTGGCCCTCGGCTTAGGTGACGTGAAATTGTCGGTGGTGCTCGGGGGAGCGCTGGGCTGGTTCGGGTTTCAAAGCGTGGTGGTGGGCTTGTATGCAGGCTTCCTCGTGGGTGGGGTCGTAGCGGCATTCATGCTGGTCACCAAGAAGGTTGGCCTGGGGGGCCACCTGGCCTACGGGCCGCCGATGATGCTGGGCGCGATGGTCGGTTTGCTGCTGCCGCCTGACGTCCTCAGCTCGATGTTCTGAGAGAATCGCCGGATGTTGCGTTGGCTCACCGCAGGTGAATCTCATGGCCCTGCCCTGACGGCGATCATCGAGGGGCTGCCCGCCGGGGTCAGCGTCTCTCGTGAGGCGGTCGCTGGGGCCCTGGCTCGACGACGTCTGGGCTACGGGCGCGGGGCGCGGATGAGTTTTGAGGCCGACAAGCTCGACTTCGCTGGGGGTATGCGGCACGGCCTGACCTTGGGATCCCCCGTCGCTGTGCACATCGCTAACTCCGAGTGGGCCAAGTGGGCCGAAGTGATGAGCCCTGAGCCCGTCGAGGACGCGTCGTTGGCTCGTGCCAATGATGTCGGGGCCCCCCAGGAGTTGGCCCGCAACAAGCCGTTGTCCCGTCCGCGGCCAGGTCACGCAGACCTGGCGGGTATGCAGAAGTACGGGTTCACCGAGGCCAGACCGATTCTCGAGCGGGCATCGGCTCGTGAAACGGCAGCCCGGGTGGCTCTCGGGGCCGTGGCGGCGGCCTTCTTGGAGCAAGCCTGCGGTATCACGCTGGTCTCGCACACCGTCGCGATCGGCAGCGCCGGATGGGTCGGCCCTGAGGCAGACGCACCCACGCTGGATCAACTACCACGGTCAACCGACGTCGAGCGCCTCGACGCCGACCCCGTGCGCACAATGGACCCCGACCTGTCGGCCGCCATGGTGGCCGAGGTCGATGCCGCCCGCAAGGATGGCGACACCTTAGGGGGAGTTGTCGAAGTCCTCGCGTGGGGGTTGCCGCCAGGGTTGGGCTCGCACGTGCACTGGGACCGCCGGTTGGACAGCCGGCTCGCTGGTGCGTTGATGGGCATCCAGGCCATCAAAGGGGTGGAGGTCGGCGAGGGATTCCGCACGGCCGCACGGCGGGGGAGCGCAGCCCACGATGAAATTGAGCGCGATGACGAAGGGCACGTGCGTCGCGTCTCGCTACGCAGTGGTGGCGTTGAGGGCGGCATGAGCACCGGGTCGGTGCTTCGGGTGCGGGCTGCGATGAAGCCCATTTCGACCGTGCCGCGGGCGCTGCGGACCATTGACGTCGTCACCGGCGAGCCCGCGACCGCGATCCACCAGCGATCCGATGTCTGTGCAGTGCCCGCCGCCGGGGTGGTGGCCGAGGCCATGGTGGCCCTGGTGCTGGCCGAAGCGGTGCTGGAGAAGTTTGGCGGCGATAGCGTGGCTGAAGTTGCTCGCAACCTGGCCGGTTATCTTGCCGCGATCCCCGAGACGATGGAGACAGCAGTCGATGAGTGAGACACCGCAAACCCGCCCTACCGTGGTTTTGGTAGGCCCGCCGGGGGCTGGCAAAACGACGATCGGCACCGAGTTAGCTCGCCGCGCCGGGACCCGGTTAGTCGATACCGACGCGGCGATCGTGGCCGAGCAGGGCCGCGAGATCAGCGACATCTTCATCGACGACGGCGAAGCAGCATTTCGTGGTTTCGAGCGAGACGCGGTGTTGGCCGCGCTGGCTAGTCACGACGGTGTGCTGTCTCTGGGCGGGGGTGCCGTGATGACGCCGGACATCGAACAGGCTTTGGTGCGCGATCGGCATACCGGAACCGTCGTCTTCCTCGACGTGGGCATCGCGGACGCGGCGAAGCGGGTGGGCTTTGACGCTTCGCGGCCCATGCTGGTGATCAACCCCCGCGCCTCGTGGAACCGGTTGATGCGAGACCGCAGGCCCACCTACGAACGGGTGGCCTCCATTCACATCAACACCGCTGGGCGGTCGGTCGCCGATATCGCGGACGAAATCGAACGTGAACTGGGCGCCCAGAGTGAGACCACGGACGGTGCCCACGGCGTTGGCGTGGCAGGCGCCGACGACGCATGACCGCGCCGCAAAGCCAGACCATCTTTGTGGGGGCGCCGGAGGCACCCAATGCTTACCAGGTCCACGTCGGCGCCGACGCTCTCGCGTCGCTTGCACCCTTGCTGCGCTCCGGCCGACGGGTGCTCATCGTGGCTCAAGGTGGTCGAGAGGCCGTAGTGGATCACGTCAGCACGCTCATCGAGCAGGCCAGGTGCCACCCGTTTGTCGCCTGGGTGCCGGACGCCGAGGCGAGTAAAGACGTCACGGTGCTGGCCGGGTTGTGGCAGCAGATGGGCCGAGCAGACTTCACTCGGGATGACCTCGTCATTGGGATAGGCGGCGGTGCGGCCACCGACCTCGCCGGTTTTGCCGCGGCAACATGGCTGCGCGGTGTCGACGTGGTGCACCTGCCGACCTCGTTGCTCGGGGTCGTCGACGCCTCCGTCGGCGGCAAGGCCGGCATCAACACCGGCGAGGGCAAAAACCTCGTCGGTGCGTTCTATGAGCCCAAGGCGGTGCTGTGCGACCCGGCCTGGCTGGCCAGCATGAACACGGGGGACTACGTCTCCGGATTGGCTGAAGTCATTAAGTGCGGGTTCATCGCCGATCCGGTGATCTTGGACCTCATCGAGGCCGACCCGGCCGCCGCGACCAAGGCTGACTCTCCGGTCACCGTCGAGTTGATCCGCCGCGCAGTGCAGGTCAAGGCCACGGTGGTCACTGCCGACCTCAAGGAATCGTCACTGCGCGAGATCCTGAACTTTGGGCACACTCTTGCGCACGCCATCGAGCTCATCGAGGACTACACCTGGCGCCACGGTGATGCCGTAGCCGTAGGCATGGTTTTCGCAGCCGAGCTCGGTGTGTTAGCCGGGCGCACCCCGCCTGAGTTGGTTTCCCGTCTGCGGGCAGCGCTTACCGCGGTCGGCCTGCCTACGGCATACCCCGCCGGTCGTTGGGACGAACTGCGCGCGGCCATGGCTCGCGACAAGAAGTCACGCGGGGCCACCTTGCGGTTCGTGGTGCTCGATGACGTCGGTGTCCCCGGACGCCTCGAAGGTCCTCGTGAGGACGATCTGCGCGCCGCCTACGCTCGCATCAACAACGAGGCCACCGTGCCGGCTGAGGAGAACCCATGACCACCACCGTGCTTGTGTTGTCTGGCCCGAACCTCGCTGCCCTGGGGACGCGGCAACCGGAGATCTACGGCTCGGCGACCCTCGCCGACTTGCATGACTCCATCACGGCCACAGGCGAGGGGCTGGGGTTGGCTTGCGATTGCCGGCAAAGCGACGACGAGAGCGAGATCGTGGCGTGGCTGCATGAAGCCGCCACCAACGGGTGGGATGTGGTGCTTAACCCAGCCGCGTTCACCCACTATTCGTATGCCGTCGGCGATGCTTGTGCCCACCTGACCGGCTGCGGCCAACGCCTGATTGAGGTGCACCTGTCCAACCCCGCCGCTCGGGAGGAATTCCGTTCGATCTCCGTCGTTGCTTCGGCTGCCACCGGGACCATCGCTGGATTCGGGGCCCAGTCCTACACGTTGGCCTTGCGCGCGCTTGCTGGCTCGCGGGCTTAGCGTCTCTTGGGCGTTAGACTCTCGGTGAATATTTAACAGGCACGTCCTTCACCCGACCGCGCACGTCTGCGCAGGCGTGGGAAACACATCAACGAAAGAGCATTCACGTGGCATCGACGAGCGATCTGAAGAACGGCGTAGTCCTGGACATGGACAACGGTCTGTGGCAGGTGTTGGAATTTCAGCACGTCAAGCCCGGTAAGGGCCCCGCTTTTGTGCGCACCAAGCTCAAGAACGTGGTCTCCGGCAAGATCATCGACAAGACGTTCAACGCCGGCACCAAGCTGGAGACGGCGACGGTCGACCGCAGTGACATGCAGTACTTGTACAACGACGGAACCGACTACATCTTCATGGACGTCAAGACCTACGACCAGATTCCGGTCTCTCCTGCCGTAATGGGCAGCTCCAGTGACTACCTTCTGGAGAATGCACTGGTCATGGTCGCGCAGCACGAGGGTCAGGTGCTCTACGTCGAGCTGCCCCCATCCGTGGTGCTCGCGGTCTCGCACACCGACCCCGGATTGCAGGGCGACCGTTCCACCGGTGGCACCAAGCCGGCCACGCTGGAGACCGGCGCCGAGATCGCCGTCCCGTTGTTCCTGGAGACCGGCACCAAGGTCAAGGTTGACACCCGTGACGGTTCCTATCTCGGTCGGGTGAACTGAGCACCAGTGGCGGCTCGGACCAAAGCGCGTAAGCGCGCCCTGGAGCTCCTTTTCGAAAGCGAGCAGCGGGGTTTGAACGTCTCCGACTTGCTGGAGCAGCGCTTAGAGTCACCGACCACGCAGCACCCGCTGCCGGAATACACCACGACGCTGGTCCGTGGCGTCATCGAGCGCTGGGGCGCCATCGATGAGGCGCTCAACACCTACAGCCAAGGCTGGACCGTCGACCGTATGCCGGCCGTCGATCGAGCGCTGTTGCGCCTGGGGACCTGGGAGATCGTGTGGAATGACGACGTTCCTGATGCGGTCGCGATCTCCGAATCCGTGGCTCTGGCTCAAGGGATGTCGACGGATGAATCACCGGTCTTCATTAACGGGATGTTGGCTCGAATTTCGAAGGTAAAAGTCACCCTTTTCTGAGGCTCCAGGTGGTAGATTCGTCCTAAACCTAGTGCGTATAGCGAAACGAGTCTCATCATGCGCAACAAAGACCGCCTGTTGTACATCGCCCGAATGTTGGAGTCGTCGCGCTTTGAAGTGCTGCCGACGGCAACCATCGAGGACAAAGTTCTTGAAGGGCTGCCGGTGGGCCGGACGGTCACCGTCACGGCCTCCCCGAGCCAAGGTCTGGAGTCGACGCTTTCGTTGGCAGAAAAGCTCTCTGCTCATGGGTACGACGCGGTCCCGCACATCGCAGCCCGCATGGTCTCTGGCCGGTCGGAGTTGTCCGAGATCACATCCCGGTTGCATGACGCGGGTATTAAGACCGTCTTCGTGCCCGGCGGTGACCAGGAGCCACCCGCAGGCGATTACCGCAACGCGCTCGACCTGTTGCAGGACCTCAGCCAACTGGGCAACCCAGCCCTAGAGGTGGGCATTACCGGATACCCGGAGACCCACCCCAGCATCAGTGACGACCTGACCGTGCAGTCCATGTGGGACAAGCGCAAGCACGCCTCCCACGTCGTCAGTAACCTGACCTTCGACCCTTCCCTTCTCGGCAAGTGGGTCTCCCGGATGCGTGACCGCGGTATGGACTTGCCGGTCTTGTTGGGCGTCCCGGGGCCGATTGATCGCGCCAAGTTGCTCACGATGGCCACCAAGATCGGCGTCGGTGACTCGACCCGCTTCCTGGCCAAGAACAAGGGCATCATGGCCCGCCTGTTCACCCCTGGCGGCTTCACCGGGGAGAAGTTCCTAGAGTCCTCGGCCGAGCACATGGCCAAGCCCTCGGCGCACGTCACCGGCTTGCACCTCTACACCTTCAATCAGGTCGCGGCCACCGAGACGTGGCGCAAGGACTACCTCGACCGGATCAACGCGCAGTTGTAATTAGCATGGTCTCGAGGGCGACCTCGAGACCATGCTCGCCTGTCTTGACGGTCTTTAGCGGCACCCGCAAGAAGTCGGCAGCCTCTTGGGCGAGCCGTTGCAACTCAGGGTCTGATGCATCTTGGGCGAGCCATACCACGCGGGTGTAGTGCGCGAAGTAGTCCTGGTGCAACTCGGGGTAGCGGTCGAGGCCCAACTCCACGATGACCGACCGGGTGAACGATCGGACGAGGTAGTCGGTGAGCACATACGTTCCGGGCTCATCCTCGAACATCTTCTCGATACGGCTGGCCCCGCCGAAGACGTCGTAGCAGTGCAAGCCAGGCAAGCGGAGCAGACCCAACTCTTCGCAGACCTCATCGAGCGCGCCGTACGTGCCGCAATCGGCATACCCAATGAGGACGCGTGAATATCGAGGACGCAAGGTCGCGGCCATGTCGCGCACCTTGTCCGCGATCTGCTCCGGGTGGTTGTGAAGGAGCGGCGGCAAGGGGGACACGTGCAAGTCCCAGCCTCGGCGCTGCGCAATCTCAGCGCAATGCTTGGCGATGGCCCCGCACGCGATCACGGCTGAGTCGCTCACACGTCGCTCCTCATAGCCCACACGTCATCGGTCACACAACATTGATCACACGGGAAACGCGAGGAGCTCGATGAAACGGTCGTTGAAGTCGGGGCGGTCCGAGAGCTCGACGTAGTCGACCTGGTCCAGCAAGGCCAACGCGCCAGCCCTCTCACGCATGCTCAGCAGGCTCATCTTCGCGCCCTCGCCCGCAACGTTTCCCGCCGAGACAATGCGCATCACCGGCACCTTCGGCACCAGACCGATTCGGATGGCCGCGGCCGGCGACAAATAACTGCCGAACGAACCAGCCAACAGGACTTGCTGCACGTCCGCAGCTTCGACGCCCAAGTTCTCCATCAGCAGGGTCCACCCGGTGGCGATGGCGCCCTTAGCAAACTGGAGCTCACGGATGTCGCGTTGCGAAAGGTAGACGCTCTCCGACACCTCGTCGCCCGGCGCTTGGTGCTGGAGCACGAAGACGCGCTCCTTGCCGACGAACGTGAGCCGATCGGCGATGTAGGGGGCCTTCTCGGTGGCCGCTTCGTCGGTAACGAGCCGCCCGCTGGAGTTGATGAGCCCGACCCGGACCAACTCAGACACGGCATCGACGAGACCGGATCCGCACAGGCCCTGGGCGGTCACGTCGCCGATGACCTGAAGCTCGACGCCGCCGTCGAGGTCTGGACCGACTTTGACCACTTCGATCGCACCATCTGCGGCGCGCATACCGCACCGGATCGCCCCGCCCTCGAACGCCGGGCCGGCAGGGGCTGCCGTCGAGACGATGCGGTCTCCGTCGCTGAAGACGATCTCGCAGTTGGTGCCCACGTCAATGAAGAGTCGGCTGCGCTTGTCCCGGTCCATACCGGTGGCCAACATGCCGGCCACGATGTCGCCGCCGACGTAGGCCCCCAGAGCAGGAAAGACGTTGGCGCGAGCCGATGGGTGCAACGTCAGCCCGAGCTCGGAGGCCAAGAACGGCGGGAATGTTGTCGTGGTCATGATGAAAGGAGCCACTCCAAGCGGCTCGGGGTCGATGCCCAAGGCCAGAGCGGTCATCGTGGCGTTCCCGGCCAGGGCCACCTCGTAGACCTCATGCGGCTCGACGCCAGCGTCGGCCAGCACCTCTGTGACCAACTCGGCGAGGGTCTCTTGGGCTAAGCGGCGCAAACGGTCCGCCGCGTCGGGGTCCATCATCGTGGCGCTGATGCGTGCGATGACGTCCGCACCGAAAGGCTGTTGCTTGTTGAGCATGGACGCCACTGCGGCTGGGGTGCCGGTTGACGTGTCGAGCAACGTGGCCACAACCGTGGTGGTGCCCAGGTCGAACGCGACCGCAAACGTACGTTTCGACGTGTCACCAGGCTCGATGTCGATCAACGCTTCGTCCACGATCACCGCAGTGACCTTGTAGTCCGCTTCCCGCAACGTCTTGGGCAGACGGCGTAGCACCGTCATATCGGGGACAAGGTGCAGGTCCGGGCAGGCGTCCATGATTCGTTGCACATCGGTGCGTTGGTCTTGCAGGGTCGGCTCATCGAGTTCGACGTACCGCTTTTGCAGGGCAGGGCGCAGGATGACCTGGCGTCCGACACCGACGGTGGCGGCTTTGGGCCGCGTCGTCATGGGCGGAACGTCAATCTCGACGTTGCGCGTGGCTTGGGCCAGGCAGGCGAGGCGCCACCCTTGCGCTAGTTGCTCCTCGCTGAAGGAACGAACGTCGAGGCGGTGGATCGCCGCGGCCGGGTCCAGCACCTTGACCTTGCATTTCTTGCAGGTCCCATGGCCACCACAGGTGGAGTCGATGGCGATGCCGTTCCAGCTGGCGGCATCAAAGACGGTCACCCCGCTCGGGACGCGCACGGTGCGCCCCGATGGGGTAAACGACAACTCGACGCGCGTCGTTCCGTCTTGCGGTAGGAAACGCCCGTCGTCCTGCTGCCCGTCGAACAATCCCTCGCGTCGAAGGCTATCGACCTCTATATCGGCAATCCCAGCGATGGGTTCGCGGTCTAACATGCGGCGCAGCTCACTTATGGTCGATCAACACAGGGACAGGACAGCCGGGTGCTCACGCCGAAGCGGCCTGAGCTGCCTCGGCCGCAGCAGCTGCGGCGGCCTCAGCGGCAAGACGCCTGCGGTGGGCGCCAATCCAGGCACCGCCCCAGTCGTCGTTGCCGAGCAGGAGGTCAGCAGCCTTGACCGCGGTGACGATCTGCGGGGTGCGCGTGTCCATGATCGCGCTGGTCATGCCATCGGTCATGGCCATCGGCAGGAATGCGGCGCCGAGTGCGTGACGGTTCGGCATACCGAAGGAGACGTTGGACGCGCCACAGGTCATGTTCAAGCCGTACTTCTCGCGGATGCGACGCATCGTGTCCATCGTGACGTTGACCATCTGCTGGTCGGCGCCAATCGGCATAGCCAGGGGGTCGATCACGATGTCTTCGATCGCGATGCCGTATTCCTTGGTGGCGACCTCGACAATGTGCTCGACGAGCTCGAGGCGCCGGTCGGCATCCATCGGGATCTCTTCGGCGTCGTTCGGCAACGCGATAATCGCGGCGTTGTGCTTCTTGACCAACGGCAGGATGAGCTCCATCCGGTCGTCCTCGGCGGTCATCGAGTTGACCAACGCGCGGCCCTCGTAGGCCTCAAGGCCAGCCTGCAGGGCCTCGACCACGGAGGAGTCGATGCAAATCGGCAGATCGGTGGTCTTCTGTACTAGGCGGATCGCCTTAGCGAGTAGATCTGCCTCGTCGGTCAGCGGCACACCCATGTTGATGTCGAGCACGTCGGCGCCGCCCTCAACCTGAGCGATGGCGTCACGCGCGATGGCCGACAAATCGCCGTCGCGCAATTGCTGCTGGAAGACCTTGCGCCCGGTGGGGTTGATCCGCTCACCGATGAGGGTGAAGGGGCGGCGGTGGCCCATCACCACCTCTTTGGTGGCGGAGCGAAGGATCGTTTCGCGTAGTTCGGCGCTCATGCGTTGACCAACTCTCGACGGGCTTTCATGAGGGCTTTGGCTTTTTTGACGGTGGCGGAAGCGTCGGCTGCGTAGCCGTCGGCTCCCACCGCGTCGGCATACTCCTGGGTAACGGGTGCGCCGCCAACCATCACGATCACCTGGTCCCGGATGCCGGCCTTGGTCAGCGCATTCAAGTTGGCCTTGAACATCGGCATCGTGGTGGTCAGGAAGGCCGACATGCCCACGATGTCGGGCTTGTGCTCGAGGATCTTCTCGACGAACTTCTCGGGTGCAACCTGCACGCCGAGATCGATCACTTCGAAGCCAGCGCCCTCCAACATGATGTTCACAAGGTTCTTGCCGATGTCGTGGACATCACCCTTGACGGTGCCCATCAAGAATTTGCCTACCTGCTCCACGCCGGTCTCGGCGAGCAACGGACGAAGGCGTGCCATTGCCCCGGCCATCGCACGACCAGCGATCAGCATCTCCGGCACGAAGAAGTCTCCGCGCTCGAATCGGGCGCCGACCTCTTCAAGGGAGGGGATCAGGGCTTCGAAGAGCATGGACTGCGGCTCCATGCCCATGTCCAACCCTTGGTTAGTCAAGCTCAAAACTTCGGGTGCGTTGCCGACGAGCGTTTCGTCGTACAACCCTTTGAGGATCTCCTCGGGTGTCATGCGGCGCCTTTCTTCTCATGTGCGGAGGGGGTTCGTAGCAGGTTCTGTAATTTGTGGGCTTTGTCGGCCAGCATGAGGCCGGTTTCGTGCATGTGTGGGGCTATTCGTGCGGTCGGTCCAGAAACTCCGAGGACAGCGATGACTGACCCGTCAGGGCCGAGCACTGGCGCAGCGAGTCCGCACAGGCCGACTTCGAGTTCGTCTACGACGGAGGCATAGCGACGTTGCGGTATGGCGGCCAACTCAGCGAGGAGTTGAGCTCGGCTGAGGGTTGCTGGGGTGAGGGTCGCCAACGTTCCCGTCGGTAGTTTCATTGCCCCGTAGGCGCAGAGCACTTTGCCCAGTGAGCTGCAGTGCAATGGGACTACTACTTCGTTCCAGTCACGCGCACGCAAAAGGTAGGTAGATTCCACTTGGGCGATGTGGAAGACGCGCTCTGCCTGGGCTATCCCAAGATGCACGGTTTCGCCGCAGCGCTCTGACACTTCTTGCATCACTGGGTCGGCCAGCCGGGCAACCTGTGGCCAGGGGTCGTGCAGGGCTGCGTACAGAGCAAAGAGCTGGCCACCGACGTAGAGCCCGTCGGAGCCACGTTCGAGAAGCTGAGTGCGCTCGAGGGCAGCGAGCATCCGCGAGGTGGTGGAGCGGGCTAATCCAGTCGCATCACTGAGCTCGGTCGACGACATCGGCGCATCGGAGTGGATGACCATGTCGATCAACGCGGCGGCGCGATCCAGGGATTGTGTGCCTCCGCTTCGGCTTGTCGATGCGGAGGAGGGTGATTCCTGTTGTCTCATATGGTAGAACTCGGTTCCATGTGGTGAGGCTAGAACTGATTTCACCCATGGTCAAGCACCTACCTCTCCCAACTACATCGTCACCGCTCCGTGGAGGTCCTATGTTCCGCAACACCATGCCCCGCTATGAAGTTCTCAGCCAGGATGCGATGGCCCAGCTCGACGCTGGCTGGCGCAAGCTCATCACCGAAATCGGGGTCGAATTCGACAGCGACAAAGCCCTAGAAATGTTCCGCCAAGCGGGGCAAAAGGTCGAAGGCCAGACCGTGTTCCTCGACCCCGAGTTCGTGCTCGAGCAGGTCGCTAAGGCACCCCGAGAGTTCGACATCCACGCCCGCAACCCCGACAACAATGTCCACATCGGCGGTGACTCGATGGTTTTCAGCTCCGTCTACGGGCCGCCTTTCGTGCGCGAAGGCTCCGTGCGCCGCGACGCGACGATGCACGACTTCGAGCGCTTTGCCAAGCTGGCTCAGTCGTTCAGCGTCATGGACTCCGCTGGCGGTGTGGTGTGCGAGCCTAACGACACGCCGCTGGATTCCCGTCACCTCGACATGACCTACACCCTGCAGACGTTGACCGACAAGATCTACATGGGCAACGTGGTGTCCGGCGTCAACGCCGAAGACACCATCGCGATGGGCTCGATCCTCTTCGGTGGGCGCGACGTCATCGAGAAGAACCCCGTCTCGATTTCACTGATCAACTGCAACAGCCCGCTGCGCTGGGACGACCGCATGTTGGAGTCGCTTTTCGCCTACGCGAACGCCGCGCAGCCGATCATCCTGACCCCCTTCATCCTGATGGGTGCCATGTCGCCGGTCACGATTCCCGCCGCGTTGGTGCAGCAAATCACCGAAGCGCTGTCGGGGATCTGCTTGGCTCAGATGGTGCGCCCCGGCACGCCTGTGGTCTTCGGGTCGTTCCTGTCCAACATCGACATGCAGTCCGGCTCCCCGTCGTTCGGCACCCCGGAGTCGGGCATCGGCCTGTTCTGTACCGGTCAGATCGCCCGCCACTTCAACCTTCCGTTCCGTTCCGGGGGCGGCTTGACGTCCTCGCAGGTCCCCGACGCGCAGGCTGGCTACGAAGCGCTGATGACGATGCTGCCGACGTTCCTGGCGGGCGCGAACTTCGTGATGCACTCGGCCGGCTGGTTGGAGGGCGGGCTGGTGGCGTGCTTTGAGAAGTACGTGATGGACGTCGAGCTCATCCAGATGTTGCAGGCCCAGTTCAAGCCGTTGGAGATCAACGACGACACCCTGGGGTTCTCGGCGCACAAGGAGGTCGGCCACGGGGGTCACTTCCTCGGGGCCGAGCACACGATGGAGCGCTTCCGGACGTGTTTCTACCGCCCGATGCTCTCCTCCTCGGAGAACTTCGAGCGTTGGAGCCGAGGGGGTGGCATCGATGCTGCCGGCCGGATGACCAACATCTTCACCAAGCGCGTCGAGGAGTACCAGCAGCCTGCGCTGGACTCGGCGATCGATGCGGAACTGCGCGAGTACGTCGCCCGTCGCCGCCACGAGCTAGGGGACTGACCGCTCGACATACCGCAGCGCTCGACATACCAAAACGCCCGCGAAACACCGCCTGTTGGCGTGTCTCGCGGGCGTCTCGGCATGTCACGGGCAGCTCGGCACGTCGCCAGCGGCTGACTAGCGGAAGACCACCGTGCGGTCGCCGCTCATGAGCACTCGACTCTCGCTGTGCCAACGGATGGCGCGGGACAGCACCTGAGACTCCACATCGCGCCCGGCAGCGGCCAATTCGCGGGCATCCAAGCGGTGATCCACGCGCATGACGTCCTGCTCGATAATCGGCCCCTCATCAAGATCCCCGGTGACGTAGTGGGCCGTCGCGCCGACGAGCTTGACCCCACGCTCGAAGGCCTGCGTGTAGGGCTTGGCCCCCTTAAAGCTCGGCAAGAACGAGTGGTGAATGTTGATGGCGCGGCCCGAGAGCTTGCGTGACGTCTCGTCGGAAAAAATCTGCATGTACCGCGCGAGCACCACGATGTCGACCTCGAGCTCGTCGATCATGTCGAGCATCTGTGTCTCTGCTTCGGCCTTGTTGTCCGGGCTCACCGGAATGTAGTGGAAGGGAAGCCCGTAGGACTCGGTCAGCGCACGGAGGTCCTCGTGGTTCGAGATGACACCCACGACATCGATCTGCAACGCGCCACGGCTCCAACGGAACAACATGTCGTTGAGGCAGTGCCCAAACTTGGAGACCATGATCAGGGTGCGATAGGGCTCCTTTGCGTTCCACAGGTCCCACTTCATGCCGAAGGCTTGCGCGGTCTCATCGAAGTCCTCACGCAGCTTGTCGAGTGTGGTTTCGGAGGCCGAAATAGTGAAGGCCATCCGCATAAAGAACTGTCCGGCCGCAGGGTCCTCGAACTGTTGGCTTTCTACGATGTTGCCCCCTTGCTTGGCGAGCACGCCGGTGATGGCATGCACGATTCCGGGCCGGTCTGGGCAACTGATGGTGAGGACGAACTGGGCGCCGCCGGCTTGGCTGGACATATGAGCTCCAATGCTGCTGATATCGGGATGGAGTGCGGGAGACACGACACGCAGTGTTGCGCGAGTCGAGACATATTGTGCGATACGCAACACCTTGTGCGCTAGCGTGTCCTAATGAACGATTCGCCCAATTCCTCGCTCGTGCAATCTGTTGATCGAGCCTTGAACGTTTTGACGGTGCTGGCAAGGTCGGGGGAGACCGGGGTGAGTGAGATTGCCCGAGAGTTAGGCGTTCACAAAAGCACGGTCTTTCGTCTGGTGGCCACCCTTGAGGCGCACGATCTCGTGGAGCAGCACTCCGAGCGCGGCAAATACCGCCTTGGCGTGGGAATCTTGCGCCTTGCGGGGGCAACGAGCGCGCGCCTTGATGTGGTTCAGGAAGCCCGCCCGATTGAGCGTCAGTTAGCAGCAACCACAGGGGAGACGGTCAACCTGGCGATCATCTCCGAGACTTCGGCCCTGTATATCGACCAGATCGCCGGCCCGTCGGCGCTGCAGTCACATAACTGGGTGGGGCAGCACGTTCCCCTTCACGCCACTTCCAACGGGAAGGTGCTCCTGAGCGAGCTTGCGCTCGATGAAGTCGCGGTCCACCTGCCACGGCTCAAAGCCTTCACCGAGCACACCGTGACGTCGCGCTCGCAGATAGGGCAACAATTGGCGCAAGTGCGACAGCGGGGCTATGCCGTCGTGGTCGATGAACTTGAAGTGGGTCTGACCGCCGTGGCCGCGCCGGTGCGCGACGCTCACGGCGACATCATCGCCTCGCTGAGTGTCTCGGGGCCTACCTTCCGGATAGACACGGAGCGCACCGACGTGTTGATACCTGCGGTCATGACTGCCGCGGCGAGGATCGGCGATCGACTCGGAGCAGCCTCCCCTCCTGTGCCCGTTCAGACTTAACGGACTGAACTTCGTCACCAAATTCGCGGGCTGGGCCTTCATCACTGCCGGAGCCGGCTTCGTCGTGGTCGTCTTAGCGCTGGCGTCCAGCCGATACGGGCGAATTCGCCTGGGCCAGGACGACGAGCGCCCAGAATTCACGACCGTCTCCTGGTTCGCGATGATGTTCGCCGCCGGAATGGGCATTGGCCTACACCACCTTCCGCAAGGGCAGTCCGAACCTGTTGAGTTCGATCGTCCTGCCCAACAAGCAGGTCGAGGGGGCGGCTCGCGGCTCTATTGATACCTTCGCCATCTTCATCACGGTCTTCGGAGCGGCGACCTCACTAGGCCTCGGTGCGTTGCCTTGGATTTGCCTTCGCCATCTCGGCGGTCAGCGGTGTTGGCAAGGGCATCAAGATCGTCAGCAACAGCAATATGGGCCTGGCAGGTTTGTTGGCTCTCTTCATCTTGGTGCTGGGTCCCACGCTGGTCATCGTCAACACGTTCGTCGAGACCCTTGGGAACTACGGCACCGGCATCATCCCGATGAGCTTCCGCACCGGCGTCTACGGCGGCCAAGAGTGGCTCCAGGGCTGGACGCTGTTCTACTGGGCGTGGTGGATGTCCTGGGCGCCCTTCGTCGGCACCTTCATCGCGCGTATCTCGCGCGGTCGGACCATTCGCCAGTTCGTCGTGTGGGTGCTGCTGGTCCCGACCATGGTCAGTGCCGTCTGGTTCTCGATCCTCGGTGGAACCGCGATCGAACTGCAGCGCACCGGCACCGACAGCAATGCAGCGCCGACCAACGAAGACCGCCTCTTCACGATGCTAGACACGCTGCCTCTCCCGGCCGTGTCGGCCACGATCATCGTGCTCTTGATCACGTTCTTCTTCGTCTCCAGCGCAGACTCCGCCTCGGTGGTCCTGGGAATGCTGTCCTCTCAGGGAAGCATCACCCCGCACC
>JBBSKS010000043.1:0-15451 GCA_038256095.1 Actinomycetales bacterium
CGGCTAGGGCGTCGATTGTGGACCCGGTGGAGCCGGCTATTAGGGAGTTGTTGTCGGCGTGGCCCACGATGCCGGCCACGGTCATCGCGGAACGTATTGGGTGGGAACGCTCGATCCGGTCGTTACGGGTTCGGTGAGCGAACTCCGGCCGATGTATCTGCCGCCGGACCCGGCTTAGCGGACCACGTATGTGCCGGGTGAGTTGGCGCAGTTCCGTTTCCGGTTCCCGCCGGTCACGATCCCGGTGGGTGGGGGCCAGGAGCGGAACCCGAAGCAGTTGGCGGTGTTGACGATGGTCAGCGGGTACTCCAGGAGCTCCGAAGGGTCGCTGCTTACGCGGGGCATCACGGTCCGCGACCAACCACGCCCGCACCGTGGCCACGTGCGGCCCCAACACAGGCGCGGACCGGGCCGGGACCTTCCGGGCCGGCGGCACCGCATCGCCCAGTGCTGCACGCACCGTGCGCCGGTGCACCCCGTGCTTGCGCGCGAGCTCCCGGACCGACATCTCTTCACCCTGACGGTCTCATCCGATACGTTCGAACTGCTCCACTTCAGACTGGCACACTCAGTCTTGAGCGAATACACACCCCAAGCACTACCCGCTGCAACCATCGCACGGTTGGCACCCGGTGGATGCGTCGTCGAATACGTCAACCCGACCCACACCCGCATCACTCTCGGAGCGTGGTCATGGGCCGGCATAGCTGGCCTCCTCGACGCCGACCTCACCCAGATGGAACCAAGCGAACTTAGAGAGGCCTGCCACAGCATCGCCCAGATCTTCCAATCCCAGTGACTGCAGGCACGACGATCGGCATCGGCTGCAGACCGGCAGAGGACAAAGCCATCGCCCGCCACGTCTGGCTGTGAGGAGCAAGACATAACGGGCGACGGAAAGTGCCCCACGTGGGTGGCCACAATCAGGTCAAACGGCTTTTTCTCCGCGGAAGTACTCGAAGGTCCAACCGACAGTGGCATAAGCCGCGAACGGAGCAGCGATGATAAACATCCACCAGCCGACCGCCACGCCCAAGAAGAGCGCGGCCGCAGTGAGGGCCAACCACAGGGGCCACCACGAGTGGGGGCTGAAGAAGCCGTAGTCTCCTGCCTGATCGGCAATTTCCCCGTGCAGATTGTCTTCAGGGCGTAGATCCAACTTTTTGGACGTTAGCCACAGGTAGAACGCCACGAAGGCGCATAGAGCCCCGGTCAAGATCAACCCGATGAACCCCACCCACTCGTCGAACCCAGTGAAGTAGCCGTAGATCACCGACATCACAACAAAGAACGGGATGAGAATTGCGAACAGTTTGGTTTCAGCTTGCATAGTGGCGCCCCTCGCTCAGTCTTGACGGTTCTTGTGGCCAGCCGAGCCGCCATAAATGGTACCGGCGTTACCCTGCGGGTCAGTGTCAGGACCACCCAATAATTCTTCCATCACGCCCTTGTCTGGCTCGGGCGACTCAAGGGTCGCCACGTTCGGGTGGTGAAGGTCGAAGGCAGGGCGTTCCGATCGAATGCGCGGAATTGAGGTGTAGTTGTGTCGCGGCGGAGGACAGGACGTGGCCCACTCCAGGGACATGCCGTACTCCCACGGGTCGTCGACCTCGACCTTAGGCGTCTGGAAACTCTTCCACGCGTTGTACAAGAACGGCAGTGTCGACACGGCAAGCACGAAGGAGAAGACTGTCGAAATCTGGTTCATCCAGGTGAAGTCATCCTCGGGCAGGTAGTCGGCGTAGCGACGCGGCATACCAAAGACACCCAACCAATGCTGGATTAAGAACGTTCCGTGGAAACCGATGAACAGCAGCCAGAAGTGAATCTTGCCCAACCGTTCGTCGAGCATGTGCCCCGTGAACTTGGGCCACCAGAAGTAGAAGCCAGCGAACATCGCGAACACGACGGTTCCGAACACCACGTAGTGGAAGTGCGCAACGACGAAGTAGGAGTCGCTGAGGTGGAAGTCCAAGGCGGGGCTAGCCAATATGACGCCGGTTAGGCCACCGAAGAGGAAGGTCACGAGGAAGCCGATCGACCAGATCATCGGGGTGTCGTAGACCAATGTGCCTCCCCACATGGTGCCAATCCAGTTGAAGAACTTCACGCCTGTGGGGACAGCGATGAGCATCGTCATGACTGCGAAGAACGGTAGGAGCACCGCGCCGGTGGCGTACATGTGGTGTGCCCACACGCTGATCGACAGCGCAGCGATCGCAATCGTCGCGAAGACGAGGGTCTTGTAACCGAAAAGCGGCTTGCGGCTGAACACGGGGAGGATCTCGGAGATGATGCCAAAGAAGGGCAACGCGATGATGTAGACCTCCGGGTGGCCAAAGAACCAAAAGAGGTGTTGCCACAGCATCGCCCCCCCGTAGGCCGGGTTGAAGATCTGAGCGCCGAGCATGCGGTCAGCCGCCATCCCGAAGAGTGCCGCAGCCAACACCGGGAAAACCATGATCGCCAACAGCGACGTGACCAGCACGGTCCAGGTGAAGATCGGCATACGGAACATCGTCATGCCTGGTGCACGCATACAAATGATGGTGGTGATGAAGTTCACCGAGCCCAGGATCGTGCCGAAACCACCCAGCGCTAGGCCCATCACCCACAGGTCCCCGCCTAACCCAGGGCTGTGCGCAGCACCTGCAAGCGGCTGATAAGCAAACCACCCAAAAGCCGCAGCACCAGTGGGGGTCAGGAATCCGGCCGACGCGATCAGGCCACCAAAGAGGTAGAGCCAATAAGCAAACATGTTGAGCCGCGGGAAGGCAACGTCCGGTGCTCCAATCTGCAGCGGCATCAAGGCGTTGGCGAACCCAGCAAACAACGGAGTCGCAAAGAGCAGCAACATGATCGTGCCGTGCATCGTGAACATCTGGTTGTACTGCTCAGGGTTGTCAATCACCTGCAAACCCGGCTCGAAGAGTTCAGCCCGGATAACCAGAGCCATCAGCCCCCCGAGCAGGAAGAAGATGAACGAAGTCACGAAGTAGAGATTGCCAATGATCTTGTGATCTGTGGTCGTGATGACCTTGACGAACAGGGCCCCGTAGTTGCGGTGCGGATCTTGGGGAGGGGGCCCGGAGTCAGGAGTAGTCCGGGTGTCCGGCCCAGTGATGGTTGCCATTAGTTACTCCCCTCCGGAAGCTTCGATTCTTGGTCGACCTGTAGCGGATAGAGATTGAGATCTAGCCCGAGCTGACCCGTCTGACCCTTGTCCCGCAGGGCGGCAATCGACGCGTCGTATTCGGCCTGGGAGACGATCTCGACCTGGAAAAGCATCGCGGAGTGGTATGCCCCGCACAACTCAGCGCATTTGCCCTGGAAAGTGCCTTCTTCGCTGGTCACCACCTGGAAGGTGTTGACTCGGCCCGGCACCATGTCTAGTTTGCGCAAGAACTGAGGCACCCAGAATGAGTGGATGACGTCGCGCGAGGTCAAGACGAACTCAACGCGGGTGTCCACGGGGAGCACCAGCGTCGGCAGTTCGTCCACCACCCCCGGCAACCCGGCCTCCATGTTTTCGGGCTGAACTCCACGGATGTACACGTCTTCATTAACGTAATTGAAGTCCCAACTCCACTTTTTGCCGGCCACGTTAACCACAACGTCGGCTGGTTCCGAAGTATCGAGCATTTCTGTCTCAAGCTGGACCGTCTTGCCGAAGAGCACAGCGACCATGAGCAGCGGCACGACGGTGTAGAGAATCTCAAGCGGGACGTTATACCGAATCTGCGGGGGAAGCGGCTGGTCAGCGCTACGACGACGGTAGGCAACCATGCACCACAGGATCAAACCCCAGACGAGGACGCCAACAGCCAGGGCCGCGATCCACGTTGAGTTCCAGAAACTCGTGATGTCGGACCCCTCAGTGGTGATGGCCGCTGGCAAGAAACCTCGCTCAACCACAGCCCCACACCCGGACAAGACCAACATCGCAAAAGCGCTTGCACCCGCGATAGACCCCAGACGCCACGTACGGCGTCGAGCCTGCTCATTCTTTCGTTGCACAGCACACCTCACAGTCGTTGCCCAGCCTGAACTGCTCAAATGCTACCCCGCGTAGGCGTCGCCGGGGCCGGTGGGTGGCCATGTCGGGCACCGGGCCACCGATGTTCTTGTTCGACCAGGGGCCCCACCGCCTCAAGGTATTGATCGCGACTGATCTCGCGCACTCCTAGGGTGCCCAGATGTGGGGTGCGCCACTGCACATCGACCAGCCATGGCGATTGCGTCTCCCCAGGCCCGTCCAGGTGCCCCACAAGCCCCACCAAGGCGGCCTTTGACGCGTCGGTGTGCCTGTGAAACATCGACTCACCGGCAAACAACCCCCCGACGGACACTCCATACAACCCACCGACGAGCTGATCGTCTTTCCACACCTCGACGCTATGGGCCCACCCCAGACGATGAAGGACGGAGTAGGCAGCGGCGAATTCGTCCGTGATCCACCGACCAGCTCGCCGTTCGTCCGCGCAGGCGGCAACGACGGCCTGAAATGATGTGTCGATACGGATCTCGAAATGGCGCAGAGACCGCCGTAGAGAACGTGCGATATGCAGATCGCCTGCTCCCAGGACGCCGCGACGAGCCGGGCACCACCACCCGATAGGCCCAGCACCATGGGCCCCAACCCCCATCGGGAACAACCCGTGCCGGTAAGCATCAACGAGGGTTTGCGGATGTAAGTCCGCGCCTAAGGCCACGAGATCTTCGCCTGGCTCACCACCCAGCGGGTCGAGGGACCACCGGCTGGCGCCCAGTTCAACCGGCGAGCCAACGGGTGGCGTTTCAGCGATCACGGCCCAGGTGTGGCTCGATTTCTTCAGCGGCCGGGCGGCCGTAACTGCCCGCAAATCGCGCCAGGAACGTGTCGCGGTCCACGTCATATTCCTGCGTCCCGACCGATGCAAGGACGTAGGAAGCGACGGTAGACCCGAGCTGCGCGCACCGCTGGTGGGGCAGGTCCCACGCTAAGCCTGCGAGGAATCCGGCTCGAAAACCGTCGCCGACCCCGGTGGGGTCCACTGGGGTGACTTCACCGGCAATACCGACATCGATCTGTTCGGCATCCGCACTGATGATGCTGCAGCCATGCTTGCCCCGCGTGATCACTCGGGTGCCCACCCGGCGCAATATCTCGACGCTGTCCCAACCGGTCTTGCGTTCCGTCAGCGCCGCCTCGTACTCATTGGTGAAGAGGTAGGCGGCACCGTCAACGAGCCGCCGGATCGATGCACCGTCCATGAAGGCCAGTTGTTGCGAGGGGTCAGACCCGAACGGCACCCCTCGGGTCCGGCATTCCGCACTGTGCCTCAACATTGCCTGCGGGTCATCTGGGCTGATGAGCACAAAGTCGAGACCACCGACTGAGTCAAGAATGGGTCCTAACTCGATGTTGCGCGCCTCGCTCATCGCTCCTGCGTAGAAACTGGCGATCTGCGCCATGTCGGTGTCGGTCGTGACAATGAACCGGGCGGTGTGTCGAACATCAGAAACCAGCACATGTTCACAGTTGACCCCGTGCCGTTCCAACCACGACCGATAGGACACGAAGTCCTCGCCGACGGCCCCCACAAGGATGGGTTTGTGACCCAATTTAGCCATTCCGAAACATACGTTGGCACCGATGCCTCCGCGCCGCACCTGCAAGTCGTCCACCAGAAAGGACAACGAAATGTGGTGCAACTCGGCTGGCACCAACGAGTCCGCAAATCGGCCATCAAAGGTCATGAGGTTGTCGGTCGCAATCGACCCACACACAGCGAATTTCATGCGCTGAACCTACCCGCGGCGCAGATCAATCAGCCAAAAGAGTCTCCACATGCACACGAACTTCCGGCGTTCGGGTTGTCAATCGTGAAGCCCTGCTTCTCTATGGAGTCTGCGAAGTCGATCGTGGCGCCGTCAAGGTACGGAGCGCTCATGCGGTCCACAACAACGTCCACACCGTCGAAATCACGCAGCAGGTCGCCGTCCAGCGAGCGCTCGTCGAAGTACAACTGGTAAATCAGCCCGGAGCAGCCGCCAGGCTGCACACCGATGCGGAGGCGCAGGTCATCACGCCCTTCTTGGGCCAGGAGGCTCTTGACCTTGCCCGCGGCAAGGTCAGTCAGCAACACACCGTGATCGGCTTCGGTGGTGGCATCGCTCGAAGTGGTTTCGGTCTGGGTGTCCTGAACGCTCATTGCTTGGGTCCTGTCTGTTCGGGGCTGTGCTTGTCGCTGGTCAACGCTGCCGGATCGGCACCTTGTTCCCGTACGCAAACACCATCGTATCCGCCCAAGGGGAAAGACCTGCGTTGGCCATGGGGACTTCCGTCCTTCCGTGGCTAGGAAGGACGCGGCGGCGGAGACCAGGTGCGCGCGACGCGCGCCCCAACATCAGACATGCTCTCGCCAGCCCGTGCCGCATACGACCCGCTAATGCCGAGCGACATACCTTCACGCCGTCCGACCAGCACCTCTTGGGCCAACAAAACCGTTGGCGCGGCCGCGGCAAGGGCCGCTTTGGCTGCGTCCGCAACGACCCCCTCGGCCACACAATGCCAGTCGTACCTTGCCGTGGCGATCACGACCAGCGACCCCCTTAACCTCGACGTGACGTCGAGCTCTTCGAGCAGGAAAGCCGACCCCGGAACGGTGCGCGCACCGAGAATCTGCAACGCGTACCCGACTCCACCGCCCACCCCCGCCCCAGGTACCCGCTCACGTCGGCGAGGTGCGCCGGTGAGTAGATCCGGTGAGGCTGGGCCACCCAGGGCAGCGTCGACGCGCTCGGTAAAGCGTCCGATCAGCGATTCGTAGCCTTGCGACACCTCGGCCGGCACACTGCGCTCGCTGGTCAGGGCAGCGCTCGCCCCGTGAAACCCCGTCAACGGCATCTGCGAGGCGGTGGCGAGCACCAAAGACGCGTCCGCCCACTCGTCGCAGACTGCGGGCAGATTCTCAAGCTGCTCCCCCGCCCCTAGGGCGACTAACAACCCACGACCTCCGTCATGGCACGCCAGGTCCAGACCGACTCCAACCACGATCCTGCGGGCACCGGTATTGCGTGCCGCGATCAGCAGTTCGCCAAGTCCGGCGCTGCTGGCACTGAGCACATCAGAAACCGGCAGATCCGGTGCGGCAAGGTGGTAGCCAAGCACGTGGGCAGCCTCGACGTAGGCAGTCTGACCCACCAGAGCAATCTGCGCGGGAACGGGCCCCGTGTCAGCTAGACCGTTACGGAAGGGACCACTGATCACCACAGGGTCGCTGTGTGTCACCACATCTGCCAAGGCGTCAACGAAGCCGGCGCTGCCGTCACTAAGAGCGATGGCCTCCACGCTGTCGTGCGAAGCGGTGGCAAGCCAGCCCCCCGAGATGTCGTTGGCGATGGCTCGGGCGCTCAACTCTGGGCCTGGGCCGAACCGATCTGCGATGACGACAACGCGCATGATGCCTCGACGTTTCAGTACTGCATGGACATGGCGGCACGGACCTGGTCGAGTGTGCTGGCGGCAATGTCTCGTGCACGCTCGTTGCCACGGTGAAGAACCGACTGCAGGTATGCCGGGTCGGCGGCCAACTCGGCGCGGCGAGCTCGAATGGGGGCGAAGTGATCATTGACCGCTTCGGTGACAACCTTCTTCAGCGCCCCGGAGCCGGCGTCGCCGATCGCAGCTGCCACGTCGTGCGGCTCACGGCCACTCGATAGCGCTGCCAGCAAGACGAGGTTGGAGACCTCAGGGCGGCCTTGCGGCTCGAAGGTGATGTGTCGCTCCGAGTCGGTTACCGCCTTCTTCAACACCGCTGCGGTGGCATCGGCATCCATGCCCAACTCGATGGTGTTGCCCTTGGATTTGCTCATCTTGGTGCCGTCGGTGCCGAGCAAGTTAGCGGCCGACGACAGCAGCGCCTCGGGCTCGCGGAACACGGGGTGCGCGGGATCAGCACGGCCATACCGCTCATCAAAGCGTCGGGCCACAACCCGGGCCTGCTCTAAGTGCGGGAGTTGGTCCTTGCCGACCGGCACGAGGTTGGCTCGGCAAAAGAGTATGTCGGCGGCCTGGTGCACCGGATAGGTCAGCAGTAAACCGGACATTGGCCGCCCACCGGTGTCGTCGGACTCAGCCTTAACGGTGGGGTTGCGCCGCAACTCAGCTTCGGTGACCAACGACAAGAAGGGCAGCATCAGTTGGTTCAACTCGGGGATAGACGAATGCGTAAAGATCGTCGTCGCCTCGGGGTCAAGCCCGATCGCGAGGTAGTCGGCGAGCAGCGAATAGACCCGGTCGCGAAGCTCGCCCACGCCGTCTCGGTCGGCGATGACCTGGTAGTCGGCAATGAGGATGAGCGTCTCCACCCCGCGCCGCTGCAGAGAGACGCGGTTGGCCAACGTCCCGAAGTAGTGCCCCAGGTGCAGATTTCCGGTGGGCCGGTCCCCGGTGAGCACCCGGAAGCGGGCCGGATCCTCGTCAATCTGCTTCTCGATCTGTGCAGATCTGGACACGGTGCGCGCGAGGGAGGCAGCTGAAGATGCCTGCTCGAGCGCTTCGCCTGCTGATCCGGACATCGCCTCAGCAGTGGATGGCTCAGCAACATCTGGGGAAGGGTTGGACATGGTGGGCAATCGTAATGGCCTTACCTCAACGCCGGAACGCGCTCTGCCGTTGGCGCAGGACCGGGTGGGGTGCCGTCGCCGAAGGGGGTCCCACCTAGCTGCTCGCGATGGTGCGGCGCTCGCCAAACCCCGAGGTCGGGACCTTGTGGGATCACACCTGTGGGGTTGATGTCGGCTTGGCACACGTAGTAATGAGCCTTGATGTGGTCAAAGTCGACCGTGTCGCCAAATCCCGGCGTCGCAAAGAGATCGCGTGCGTAGGCATGCAGAATAGGCATGTCAGCCAGGAGATTCCGGTTGCACTTGAAGTGGCCGTGATAAACCGCGTCGAATCGCACAAGCGTTGGCCACAACCGAACGTCCGCCTCGGTGAGGTGGTCACCTACGAGATATCGTTGAACGCTCAATCGCTCACTGAGCCAATCCAATCGAGCGAACAATTTTGTGTAGGCCGCATCATAGGAAGCCTGAGTGCCTGCGAACCCGCATTCGTAGACCGCGTTATTCACGCCCGAGTACACCAGCGCCGATACTTCTTCGATCTCTTCGCGTAACTCCTGCGGGTAAAGGTCCGGAGCCCCGGGTCGGTGAAAGGCGGTCCACTGGGTGCTGAAGTCGCGCGTGATCGCCAGGTAGTCGTTCGTGACGACCTGTCCGGTCGAGACCTCAACAATGGCTGGCACCGTCACGGCTGGCTTGTAGCCCTGCGGTCGCGCCTCGTAGGCATCCCTCAATTGCGGGACCCCCAAAACCGGATCAACCCCACCGGGGTCAAGGTCGAAGGTCCAACTCTCATCCCCGTGCACCGGGCCGCAAATCCCCATCGGCAGCGCCGGCTCCAAGCCGAGCAACCGCCGAGCGATCACAGTGCGATGCGCCCAAGGGCAGGCCCGCGAGACGATCAACCGGTAGCGGCCGGGCTCTACGGCATACCCATCGGGTGTTCCGTCAGCCGTGATTCGCTCCGGGATATACCGCGCGTCCCGCTTATAAGTTTCTTCGACGTAGCTCGTGGGGCTCATGGTGTGGCTTTCTGTTCGGTTGTGGGGCCGCCGAGTCGCTCCAATAAGAGAGCCTCGGCAAGGCATACTCGCTCAAACTCCCCCAAGTGCAAACTCTCATTGGCGGCGTGCGCTCGCGTATCCGGGTCTTCAACGCCGGTGACCAAGATGGCCGCTTCGGGATATTGCTGAGCGAAACTGGCCACGAAGGGGATGGAACCGCCGACCCCAATGTCCACCGGCGGCACGCCCCAGGCGTCTTCGAAGGCGGCCCGAGCCTGTGCGTACATCGGCCCCTGCGCATGAGCACTGAACCCAGGTCCTTGATCCTCCAGCTCAACCGTGAGGATGGTTCCCCATGGCACATGGCGCTCCAAGTGATCCCGCAGCGCCTCGAAGGCCACCTGTGGGTCTTCGTCAGGGTGTATCCGCATCGACAACTTAGCTCGACCTACCGGGGTCAGCAGGTTCGCTGCCCGGTCAACACTGGGGGCGTCGATCCCGATCACCGTCATCGACGGTTGCGTCCACATCCGGGACAGAAACGACCCAGTCCCAATCGGCGCAACCCCGGCGCTGAGGGATGAGTCAGCGCGCAGGTCATCTTCGGAGTACGCCAAATCCGTTGCCTCCGAACGCATCAAACCTTGCACCGCAACGTCTCCTGCCTCGTCGTGCAACGTGGCGATGAGACGACATAGCGCCGTGAGCCCGTCGGGAACCGCTCCTCCGTAGAGGCCCGAATGGACGCCATGGTCAAGGGCGCGCACCGTGAGGACCACCCTGACCAACCCGCGAAGCGTGGTCGTCAATGCGGGTATGCCGACCTTCCAGTTATGCGAATCCGCCAACACGATGGCATCTGCCCTCAGGTCATCTCGATACTTCTCCAAGATCTGCGGCAGGCTGCCGGATGCGATCTCCTCCTCCCCTTCCACGAAGACCGTGACCCCCACCGGTGGGGCACCGCCATGGGCCCGAAGAGCCGCGACGTGCGCCATGACACCGGCCTTGTCATCCGCGATGCCTCGACCGTAGATGCGCTCGCCCCGCTGCGTGGGGGCAAAGGGCGGACTATCCCACTCATCGTCGTCACCCGGGGGCTGCACATCGTGATGGGCGTATAGCAACACCGTCGGCGCGCCGGGCGGGCCCTCGAGGTGACCAATAACAGCAGGGCGGCCCCCCTCGCGAACAATCTGGACGCTCATGCCCTCCTCGGTGAGCAAGCGCGCGACGGCCTCTGCGCTGTCGTCGACGTGCTGCTGGTCGAAAGACGGCAAAGACACCGAGGGTATGCGGGCCAGCATTTCTAAATCGTTTCGCACCCCAGGCATAAGGGCGCTGGTGGTCCGCCTCAAATCGGAGATCCTGGCCTCGCTCAGCCCTGGGACGGTGCCGTCGACATCGAAATTCATCCCGCCAGCCTATCGAGGCCGCGCTGAGCCCGTAGACTCAGCCGGTGCCGTTCCGCAAGAAATCCGATGCCCCCGTGACCACGCCGAGCGTGCCTCCAGAAGGTGCGCACTCTGCTGGCGCCCACACGACCGCCAGCAAGGGGCGACCCACTCCTAAACGACGCGAGTCTCAGGCCGCCCTTCGACGACCCTTGGTCGCCGACACCAAAGGCGCCAGCAAAGAGCAGAAACAGAAGCAGAAGGCCAAACGGCTTAAGGCTCGCGAGGGGATGCTTCGTGGTGACCAGGCCTATTTAGCGGCCAGGGACCGGGGGCCAGAGAAAAGATTTTTGCGGGACGCTGTTGATCGTCGTCGAAACATAGGCGAGGTTCTCATACCTCTTATGCTCCTTATCTTGGCCGCTAGTTTAGTCAGCGTTTCGGGAATTCAATACTTTATGTTCGCCGGCGCCTATGGGCTCATTCTTTTTGGCCTTGTCGACGCCATCTTGTTATGGCGACGTACTAAGACGGCGTTTATGGAAACGTTCCGCGTTGATCCACCTAAAGGCGCAGCCTCCTACGTTGTTCTCCGCTCCTTCCAGATGCGCATGTCTCGGGTGCCTCGTCCCGCAGTTGAGCGTGGCGACGCGCTGCGCCGCCGCCTCTAGGGACTCAAACTCATAGGGCCGTAGACCACGTCTGGGCCACACATCAGCGTGACAGTGCTCACTCCAGCGTCGGCGACCTCCTGCCATTCGTCAGCGAGCCAGGCCTCGGCATCAGCGCGGCCAGGGAAGTCTGTGTCCGGGACACCAGGGGGATTCACCTCCTGTCCTGATTCGTCGGCATACATCCAGTGGTGTTTTTCAGCCATGGCCACAGCATAAAAGGTCGCCTGAAGTTTCTCGCGGCCAGAGCACTAGGGTCTGCCGCGACGCATCGCCTCTAGCGAGACAACAGTGGACGGGACAGCCAATGACGACGACGCTGGTGCTTGGTTTACGGAACCAGCGCCGCAATGGATTACGCAGCAGGGCTACTTCGCCAAAAAGGTTCGTACACCTCCATAGATGCAGTGGCCGCTGGCAGTCATCTGGCGGGCGCGATATTGGGCAGCCGCAGCCCTGTGCTTCTTTACGGAATCGAAGCCTGGATTGAGACTGTCGTGCCTAAGCGCGACCTGGAAGGGATCGAAGCTGACCGGCGTTAAGACCGACCTCTCGGCACACGTCGACGAAGTTGTGGTGGCACGACGGCACGTCCCGGTTGACGTGGTGACCGTCACGCAGGCTTCCGAGTGGAGCGGCCTGACTCCCAAGGCGTATCGAAGTCGCCTCGACGTGAACGCCCGACTGAGCGCTTCAAGCGACCGGGTCCATATGCTCTTGGAGGGTGCATCGTGGACCTCAGCTCGGCGCCGATCATCCCGCGCTAGATGCGCCAGGACCCTCTAGCGAGTATTGACGCCGACAAATGGCGGACGCACGACCCGAGCCCCTATCAACCGGCCTCGCACGTCAACGTTGACGTCGGTGCCTACCTCCACTGAACGATGCAGCAGGGCTAAGGCAATTCCCTGCTTGAGGGTCGGCGAGAACGTGCCCGAGGTGACGACCCCAACGACGCCGCCATCAGCGCCTTTAACCGCACATTCTGCTCGCGGAATACCGCGCCCCGTGACGAGGAGTCCGCCCAGAATCGGACCGGCCTTGTCGCGCCGCTGCTCCTGCAATGCTTCTTTACCCCAGAAGGTGGCTTTGTCCCATCCGACCGCCCACCCGGAGCGCGCCATCACCGGCGAGATGTCCGGGCTGAGCTCGTGGCCGTGTAGTGGGTAGCCCATCTCGGTGCGCAAGGTGTCCCGGGCACCAAGGCCGCACACCAAGCCAGCCTCCGCCGTTGCCGCTTCCGCGAGGGCGCCCCACAGCGCGTCCGCACCCAAAGTTTGCGCCACCAGCTCGTACCCTTTCTCACCGGTGTAGCCAGTGCGGCACACTCGTACGACTGTCCCGCCCCAGTCGGCGTCGACAAAGGTCATGTAGCCGTGGTCGGTAGGTAAACCCACTCGGGTCAAGACCGCCTCGCTACGTGGTCCCTGCACAGCGATCACGACGAAGTCGTCGTGGCACCCCTGCACGGCGATTCCTTCCGGGGCCGCGTCCTGCAGTGCACCAACCACACCCGAGGTGTTGGCCGCGTTGGGCATGAGAAAGACCTCGTCATCACTGACCCGGTAGGCGATCAGGTCGTCGATGACTCCCCCATTGGCCGCGCAACACATCGTGTACTGAGCCGCACCTGTTTCAATGCGATGTATGTCGTTCGTCAACGTTGAGTTGATGAAGTCCGCCGCGCCGGGTCCCTCCACCACCGCCTTACCCAAGTGCGAAACGTCAAAGATGCCGACCCGCTCACGCACAGCCGTGTGCTCAGCGACAACCCCGCTGCCCGAATACTCGATGGGCATCGACCAACCCCCAAAATCGGCCATCTTGGCCCCCAAGGCCACGTGGTGTTCGTGCAGCGGCGAGCTTTTGGATGGTGAGTCAGTCATGTCTTGGACTGTATAGCCAAGCGCTCGACTAGGCTCGATACACCGCCTCAAACTGCTCGTAACTCCCCAGGAGGAATGTCCCCATGTCGACACCCAACACTGCACTGTCTTTCTCAATTGGTCACCCGGCGACGGTCACGTGCGACGCCCTCGTGCTGGCTTCAGTTTCAGTGAAGGGTCAGGCGCAACTTGTCGAGGGGATCGATCTGCCCCGAGGGGTAGCAGCCTCAATCAACAAGACGCTAATCACCGTGGGCGCGCAGGGTTCAGCCGATGAGATCATCCGCGTGGCCGACGTAGCCAAGGTGAGCGCTCCCGTGGTTGTGGTGGTCGGAACCGGCAGCGACAGCGCGCGTCCTGGGGTGAGCGTGCCCGACGGCTCCGAGCGCCTTCGCCGCGCTGCGGGAGCGGCTGCTCGAACGCTGGGAGGCAAAGAGAAGGCCGTTTTCGCGCTGGGCGGCGCGACCGTGGAGCAGATCGCGGCTACCGGTGAGGGAGCACTGCTGGGGGCGTACGCCTTTGCAACCTTCTTCGGGGTGGGCAAGAAAGACTCGGCGAAGGCGCCGCTGGCGGAGGTGGTCTTGACCGGCCTCAAGCCCCGGAGCAAAGAGGCGAAAACTCTGGTCACGAGGCTTCAGGTCACGGCAGAAGCTGTCGCCTACGCACGCGATTTGGTCAACACTCCTCCGAACGCGCTGTACCCCGAGTCGTTCGCGACATCCGTCGCGCGTCGGGCCTCCAAGCAGGTCAGCGTCGAGGTATGGGACACCGAGCGTTTGAAGGCCGAGGGTTGTGGCGGGATCGTAGGCGTGGGCCAAGGCTCAGCGCAAGGGCCAGCCTTGGTGACGATGACGTATGCGCCTCGAAGCGCCAAGGCCTCTCTCGCCTTCGTCGGCAAGGGCATCACCTTCGACTCCGGCGGCCTGTGCCTCAAGCCAGCGACTGGGATGGTCACGATGAAGTGCGACATGGGAGGCGCTGCAGCAGTGGCAGCGGCAATATTCGCGATCGCCCAACTCGGCCTACCGGTGGCAGTGACCGGCTATTTGTGCCTCGCCGAAAACATGACGGGTGCCTTCGCCCAGCGCCCCGGTGACGTCGTGACAATGCGGGGTGGCAAGAGCGTTGAGATCATCAACACCGATGCCGAGGGCCGCTTGGTCATGGCCGACGGTTTAGCCCTGGCCTCGGAGAGCCGCCCCGACGCGATCGTGGACATCGCAACGCTTACCGGCGCCTGCACCGTCGCCCTTGGCGTGCGCACCTTCGGTGTGATGGGCAATGACGAAGCGGTGATCTCGCGAGCGCTTGCTGGCGCATCCGCGGCTGGCGAGAGCGCGTGGCCGCTGCCGCTGACCGAGGAGTTGCGGGCCAGCATGGACTCGTCGGTGGCCGACATCAAGCACACCGGAGACCGCGCCGGAGGCGCGATGATCGCGGCCACCTTCTTGGCGGAGTTTGTGGGCGAAGACGCTGACGGGCGGCAGTTGCCCTGGGCGCACTTGGATATTGCTGGTCCGGCGTTCAACGACGGGGGCCCGCACGGCCACACCCCAAAAGGCGGGACAGGGGCAGGCGTGCGGACGCTCGTTGAATTTGCCGCCGGATACACGCGCTAAGCAGGGAAGCGCTCAGCCGCTCTTGCGACGGAACATCTGTTGAGCGCCGCTGGTCTTGGCGTTCGAGGATTGGGCCACCTTGCCCTGCTCCGAGGTGTCTGAGACGTCGGCACCGCCATGTGCGTGCTTCTTGTCTAGAGCCTCACGAAATTTGCGCTTCACATCAGACTCGGCCGCTGGTGCGTCTTCGCTCGTTGATGCTGAATCTTGGGCCATGGCTATTCCTCCTGGACGACGTGGGTGGCTCAGTGTGTCACTCACCAGGTC
>JBBSKS010000044.1:0-15197 GCA_038256095.1 Actinomycetales bacterium
TCTCCCAGAGGGTGGCAGACACGAGGCCCGCGTCTGCGCGAACACTCGAACCGTGCTGCTGGAGGGCAGCCCCGCGACCCGAGATCTCAGCGCGGGCGCCGCATCAAGAACAGCCCAATAAGAAACTTATCCACAGGCAGCTGCGCTGCGGGTAGTCTCGTCTCGAACATAGCCCTGTCCCAAACGCACTTCAGCCTGGAGCCCCATGACCGACCAGACCACGTCCGCGACTGACCCCGACTTCGATGTTGTGCTTCTGGGCACCGATATCGGCATCTATGCGTTGGCTCGCGCCTTCAAAGAGCGCTACGGCATCAGCAGCACCGTGATCTCCCGGGTCGTCGCTGGCCCGATCGCCAATTCACAGTTCATCGAGACCGTTGAGCTCGGCGACGAGGCAGAACGTCAAGACACCCTGGACGAGCTGGAGCGCCAGGGCGTGAAGCGCAAAGCCGCTGGCCGCACCACGTTGTTGCTCTCGAACGCCGACTCGTTCTCCCGGATGCTCAGCGAGCAAGCCGACTGGTTGAAGCAGTGGTACGTCGTGCCGTCGGTGGACTCTGACGTGCTTGACATGGTCGCCGACAAGATCGAGTTCGATCGGGTATGCAGTGAGTTGGGTATCCCCACGCCGCGCACCTTGATCCAAGACTTCAGCGGCGCCGACGACTCATCCTGGGCCCCGGAAACGGTTGACCTGACCTTCCCCGTCGTCGCCAAGCCGGCGGTCGGCGCGGCATACGAAGGGTTGAAGTTCGAGGGCAAGAACAAGATCTACAAGATTGACTCTCCCACCGAGCTCATCGAGGTCTTTCACCGCGTCCGCGACGCTGGGTTCCGCGACCGCTTCGTGGTCCAGGAGCTCATCCCCGGTGACGACACGGCCATGCGTTCGATCACGGTTTACATGGACCAGTCCGGCGAAGCGACGCTGCTGGCCACCGCCCAGGTGTTGCTGCAGGAGCACCAGCCCCTGGCGATCGGCAACCCCGCCGCGATGATCACCACGGCGTACCCGGAGTTGATGGCCCAAGCCGAGCGCATGCTCAAGCACGTGAACTACCGCGGCTTCGCGAACTTCGACGTGAAGCTCGACCCCCGCGACGGCGTCATGAAGTTCTTCGAAATGAACCCCCGCATTGGCCGCAACAACTTCTACGTCACCGCCGCTGGCGCAAACGTTGCCGAGTTCATCACCACCGACCTGATCCAGAACGCACCGCACGAGCAGGTCGTGGTGCGCAACGAGATCCTCTACTGCGTGCTGCCGATGTTCTTGCTGCGTCGCTACCTCAGCCCCGAGCAAAAGGTGCTCGTCAAGCGCGTCACCCGCAAGGGCGTATTCCACCCGCTGGTCACGAAGGATTCCTTCAAGCGCAAGTTGTACGTCATCGCCGCCAAGACCAACTACGTGCGCAAGTACGCCAAGTACTACCCCAAGCAAACCGAGTCCGGTTTCTAGTCCGACAGCGTTGCAATCCGGCACATTTGCAACCGGGGTTGCCCTGCTTAATACACTGGACGCATGACGGTGAAGTGCGCCCCGTGGCGGCGTGGATGGACCACCATGGCGATGGTGGTTGCCATGGTGGTCGCAGGACCCATCTCGATGGCTACAGCGCACGACGAGTTGACCGGCACCGAGCCCGCTGACGGGACGACCGTTGAAGTCGCACCCAAGCAGGTAGGAATGGAGTTCAGCGGCGAGCTTGCCTCCGTAGGCAGCTTCGTCACGGTGACCGGCCCGTTGGGTGCGGTCACTGACGGCAACCCGCAGGTCGATAGCAGCGCCGTCACCCAGCCGTTAGTTGACGACATGCCCCCCGGGGAGTATGCCGTCGTGTGGCGGGTGACTTCCCAGGACGGGCACCCCCTCTCAGGTGAGTTCGGCTACACCGTGGCCTCGGCGGGCGTCGAAGCTCAAGGCGACCAGGCACCGGCAACGTCCACCGACGACACCGCACGTGCCACCACGCAGGCCCCCGAGGTTTCCACCTCGACCAACGCCCCCGAACGGGCAGCCAACACAGCTGCCGCACCGGCGCAAGGCGACAGTTCGGCGGGTTCAGGCACCCGAATCTGGGTATGGGGCGTGGTGATCTTGGCGCTCGTCACGCTCGGCGGCCTGGGCGCAACTGTCTTACGCCGCCGCTGACCCGGCCATTGACGCGACCCAAGCGCGTCCGCCAAACTCCTGGCGACCTGCTATCGGCATGGGGATGCAGCGCGCAGCTTCATGCTCATGTACCGTGTGCTTCACGATTCATACACATTCCCGGGCAGCTGCGCGGTCTGATCAACACTCGTTGTTGGATGAGATCCGGTGCTCCCCGGCAGACGCACGAGGGGGTCACGCCATGGGGCGCGGCCGGGCTAAAGCCAAGCAAACCAAAGTCGCACGGAGACTGAAGTATTACTCTCCAGACACCGACCTGACCGCTCTAGAGCAGGAGTTAAAGGGCAGTGAGGGCGACCTTGCCTCACTACCTCGCGCTTCGGCTCTCGAGCATGATCAAGAGCAGCACATCGCCCAAAATTACGGGCGCAATCGGCATCGGGATGACGCTGACCCATCGGCAGACTTAGAGTCTCGTGATAACTCTGCTGACGATGAAGATTCAGCCTCGACCGCTAAGCGGGTGACGGCACTACCGGGACCACCTGCGCCGATCACACCAGGCTCGTGGATGAAGAAACGAGCCTGACTGACGTTGGCGAGCACCTACCGTTGAGACCTCATCCTTAGCGGTGGGTGCCCACCACGCTCACTGCTCCTCCATCGACTCCCTTGGCGCCTTGCACGGCACCGCTAATTGCCACGTCGCCGGCCGTCGCAATTCCGCCCAACACCCATGCGTCGATCCCGCGTGCCGTGCTAGCCCTGACGGCCGCGTCAGCCTGATCAGCGGGCACGATGGCCACGAAGCCGATACCCATGTTGAGCGTCTGCTCTATATCAGCAGTCGGGACGTTCCCCCATCGTTGGACGGCGCCGAAGACTGCGGGCGGCGTCCACGAGGATCGTTCTAGCGTGGCGTGCATTCCTGAGGGCAAGACCCGCGCCACGTTGGCCGCGAGCCCCCCACCGGTGATGTGTGAGAGCGCGTGCACGTCCACTGCATCGTTGGCAATCAGGGCCAGCACGTCTTTGGTGTAGATGCGGGTCGGCTCCATAACCTCGTCGCCGAGGGTGCGACCGAATTCTGCAACGTGATCGTGCCAGCTGAGCCCCGCGTGAGCCACCACGCGGCGGACCAGCGAGTATCCATTGGAGTGCAGGCCAGAGGAAGCCAGGGCGATCACGGCGTCTCCCTCCCGGACTAAGTGGGGCCCAAGGACCCGATCGTGCTCCACCACGCCCGTGGCCGCTCCCGCTACGTCGTACTCGTCGGGGTCCAGCAAGCCAGGGTGCTCAGCGGTCTCGCCGCCAACGAGGGCGACACCTGCGAGTTCGCAGCCGCGAGCAATCCCGGCCACGATGGCTGCGATCCGCTCGGGAACCACGCGGCCGCACGCGATGTAGTCGGTCATAAAGAGTGGCTCGGCCCCGGAGACCACGATGTCGTCGACGACCATGCCGACGAGGTCGATGCCGATGGTGTCGTGGCGGTCCAGCGCCTGGGCAATAGCCACCTTGGTGCCGACTCCGTCCGTGCTGGTGGCGAGCACTGGGCGCGTCATCCCGCGGAGCGCCGAGGCATCAAACATGCCCGCAAAGCCGCCCAGGCCGCCGAGGACTTCGGGGCGGGTGGCCCGACCGACGGCGGCCTTCATCAGCGTGACCGCGCGGTCGCCTGCCTCGACGTCAACGCCCGCGCCGGCGTACGTGATGGAGGTCGCTTTCGCACCGGTCAACTCGGTCGAGGTTTCAGGCGTGGGCACTCCGGCAGGTGCACTCACGGGCGGGTCAACGCCTCGGAGCCGCCGACATTCGACCCAACGGGGACCCCATCAACGTCGAACATCGTGCCCTGGTGGCTGTCGTGGTCTTGCGCGTCCAGGGTCCCCACCCGGGTCGGGTCGACCCCCTCACGCACCGAGAATTCGAGCTCCAAAACGTCCTTGCCAAGTTTGCTCTCTTCGGGCAAACCGATCGGATAGTTGCCGGAGAAGCAGGCCGTGCACAACTCGTCGGGGTCCTGCTTGGTCGCCGCAATCATGCCCTTCTCGCTGATGTAGCCCAGGGAGTCAGCACCGATGGAGGCGCAAATGTCGTCGGTGTTCAGCCCGTTGGCGATCAGCTCGGCGCGGGTGGCGAAGTCGATGCCGTAGAAGCAGGGCCATCGGACCGGCGGCGAGGAGATGCGCACGTGAACTTCGGCAGCCCCGGCCTCGCGCAGCATCCGCACCAAAGCGCGTTGGGTGTTTCCGCGCACGATCGAATCGTCAACCACGATCAGTCGCTTACCGCGGATGACCTCTTTGAGCGGGTTCAGTTTGAGCCGGATGCCGAGTTGGCGGATGGTCTGGCTGGGGGCGATGAAGGTGCGGCCGACGTAGGCGTTCTTCACCAAACCGGCGCCATAAGGGATGCCTGACGCTTCGGCATACCCAATGGCTGCCGGGGTGCCCGACTCGGGCGTCGGCATCACCATGTCGGCGTCGATGGGGTGCTCAGCAGCAAGCAACCGGCCCATTTCGACGCGCCCCTCGTGCACCGAACGCCCGTTCAGGGAGGTGTCGGGACGAGCGAGGTAGACGTACTCGAAAACGCAACCCTTGCGGGCCGTTTCGGCGAACCGGCGGCTGCGTAGGCCGTTCTCGTCGATGGCGATCAGCTCACCGGGCTCGACCTCGCGGACGATGCTGGCACCGACGATGTCGAGCGCCGCCGTCTCGGAGGCGACGACCCAGCCGCGCTCCAACCGGCCCAAGACCAGCGGGCGCACGCCTTGCGGGTCACGAGCGGCATATACCGTCTGCTCGTCACAGAACACGAGCGAGAAGGCGCCGCGCAACATGGGCAGCACCTCCATGGCCGCCGACTCCAGCGTGCGATCTTCGTTGGCCGTCAACAGCCCGGTGATCAACGCGGTGTCGGTGGTGTTGCCGCGGCCCACTTCGCCTGAGGCGTACCTCAGGTCACCACCGTGCGCCTCCGCCAGCTTCTCGCGGAGCTCGCTCGTGTTGATCAGGTTGCCGTTGTGGGCCAACGCGACGGTGCTCCCGCTGGTGCCGCCTAGCGTCGGCTGCGCGTTCTCCCAGGTGCTGCGACCCGTCGTGGAGTATCTGCAGTGGCCGATCGCGAGGTGCCCGCGCAAGGACGCGAGACTCGACTCGTCAAAGACTTGAGCGACGAGTCCAACGTCCTTGTAGACGAGGATGTTGCGGCCATCGCTGGTGGCGATGCCGGCAGCCTCTTGCCCACGGTGTTGCAGGGCGTAGAGGCCAAAGTAGGTGAGTTTTGCGACCTCATCATCCGGCGCCCACACCCCGAAGACGCCACAGGCATCTTGCGGGAGCGACTCGTCGGGCATCAGGTCATGCGACAAACGTCCATCAGGTCGAACCACATTGGTCAGTCTCGCACAATTAGGTGCGGCGAAGACTGATCCATTCGGCGATCAAATAGATCACTGCACCCAGGGAGGCGCCCAAGAGCGCACCAGCACCGCCGAGCACGACGAGCTCCTGACCAGGCGAAGCGACTCCTGAGGCCGGACCCACCAAATCCACAATGACCCCCACTATGGCCCCCAAAAAGGCCCCACTGACCAGGAAGGGCACCATTCTTGGCCCGCGATGGTGTGATCCGACCGGGATGACGCGCTCTTGATCCACCCGTGGGTCTGTGCCGTTCTGGTCCTCGCTCATCCCACTAGGTTACGCCGTGGGCGGCCTTGGCTGGCGGCCCCCGCCCCGTGAGCGTGCGACGAATATCACGCTGGGGCCCCAATCCCGCCCCACGCTCGAACGATGGGAAGGGATCTATCGGTCTAGGTCAATCTGTTCCAGAACGGCCAGGTCAACGCGATAGGGGTCAGTAGGGCGCGGCCAGTGAGTGATGACGTCGGTAAAGCCGAGGTCCGCCGCCCGGCCCGCCTGCTCCGCAAAGAACCCAGCACTGGTCAGGGCCGGCACCCCGCAGGCGTCCAGCGATAGGTGGCGGTCCAGTGGCGCGGGGGTGGCCTGGTCGCCGGATTCGGTCGCCTTCACTTCGATGTCTCCGAACGCCTCCGCGAGTTCGGCGACCCCGGACCACCACCGTTCGACGGCTTGGGCTTTGTTGCCTGACGCGTCGACTCCGGACGGCCCCTTGGTCGGACCAGTGGTGAGCCAACCGTGGCCTTGCCGGGCGGCGAGCGCCATCGAGCGTGGCCCGTTGGCGGCGACGACGAACGGCACCCGTGGCTGCTGCACCGATCCGGGCGCGTTGCGGGCATCGACGGCTTCGAAGAACTCACCGGTGTGGGTGACGTGATCTTCGCGCAGGGTCTGGTCGAGGAGGTCGACGAACTCCGCGAAACGGCGGGTGCGCTGACCGCGCGTGAGCTCCGCGCCGAGGATGCCTGAGTCCAGGTCTCCCCCGGCGCCAAGACCGAGCAGCAGCCTGCCCCTGCTGATGTCGTCGAGGGTGATGGCATCGCGCATGAAGGTCACCGGGTGACGAAAGTTCGGGGAGGCCACAAAGGTGCCGAGGGTGATCCGCTTCGTCACCATCGCGGCTGCGGTCAGCGTGGCGACCGTGGAGTGCCACGGTGAGTTTGGGAGCCCACCCCACACGAGGTGGTCGTAGGTCCACGCGTGGTCGAAGCCCAGGTCTTCGGCGCGGCGCCACAGAGACTCGGCGTGTGACCAGGGGTATTCGGGGAGGATGCAGATGCCGTAGCGCATCAATCCACCATAGGTCGCTGGTGGCTTGCCGTGCGTCTAGTGGCCTGCCCGTCGCGGCGGCTGACCCACTTGTCGTGCGGTGACCGCCTGACATGTGCGGCCAAACCGGCGGTCGATGGCTACAGCGGGAGGTGTGCCGAGAGGTCGGAACGCTGACCGCTAGCACTGATCGATCCGGCCGCGCGCGCCTGCTCCCACGTACGCCGACCGGTCACCAAGAGCAGCCAGGTTTCCGCATCAGTTTCGACCACGTTGGTCGGGGTGCCACGGGTGTGACGAGGACCTTCGATGCACTGAACGGCCCCAAACGGCGGCACACGGACCTCGACGGACCGACCAGGGGCGCGGGCCGCGAGTTCTTCGAGGCTAAAGCGGACCGCTGTGGCCCGGACTGCCCGCGGCACCGCATTGATCGCGGCCTGCTCGCCACCATGACCCGCGCCGGCCTGCTCGGCCGCGGCTCGGCATACGTCGAGGGCGTGTTGTCCCTCCCCGATCGGCACTCGGCGCTTGCTCGGCACCGACTAGTCCAGGGGGTCGCGCTCGATCGGGCACGACATGCACCGGGGGCCACCGCGGCCGCGACCTAGCTCGCCGCCAGCGATGGCAATCACCTCGACGCCTTGGCCCCGCAGGTAGTCGTTGGTCACCGTGTTGCGTTCGTATCCCACGACTACGCCAGGCTCCAGAGCCAGCACGTTGCAGCCGTCATCCCACTGCTCGCGCGCCGCAGCCGAGGGGTTCTGGTCAGCCGCGAGGATGCGCAGCCCATCCAGCCCCAGACCCCGAGCGATGACCTGGTCCATGTCGTCGGCCAGGTGAGACTCGATGTTGACGTGCGCTTGGCCGTCCCGCTCGGCCCCTGCCGTCAGCGTCCAGGAGTTCAGGGCTGGCAGACCGACATAACGCGTGAAGGTCTCCTGGTCGATCATTGTCATCACGGTGTCTAGGTGCATGACGGCTCGCGACTTAGGCATATCCACCGCGATGACCCTGTCAATGTGCTCGGAGGCAAGCATCCTGGCCGCCATCCGCTCGACGCCCTGGGGTGTCGTGCGCTCGCTGAGACCCACCAGCACCGTGCCGTTGCCGGGCACCAGGATGTCCCCGCCCTCTGCCGTAGCCGGACCTGCTTCGATGCCGTCGGACCACCACTGATGGACCTGGTCCCTGAACATCGGGTGGTGGCGATAGATCGCTTCGTAGTGCACCGTCTCGCGGCGACGCGCCTTCTTGTGCATGGAATTCACGGCAACGCCGTCGTAGGCCCACGCCGAGGTGTCGCGGGTAAAGAGGTGGTTCGGGAGCGGCTCGAGCACGGCTTCGTGGTCGGCCAGCGCGCCAATGACGACCGAGCGGGGGCTCTCAATGCGCTCCAGCACCTCAGCCTTGGTGATCCCGCCGATGAGGTAGCGAGAGAGCTCAGCGTCGCTCATCTGCTGGAACATCTCTTGCAGTTGCTCGGAGGCCAACGGGCCGACGTGGCGCTCGTCCAGGGACTGTGACAAGACCAGTTCGCGGGCGGCGGGGTCAGCGAGCGTCTGGGTGAGCAGTTCGTCGAAATAGTGGACCGTGATGTCGCGGTTGCGCATGACCTCGACAAACTCATCGTGCTCGGTTTGGGCACGCTCGACCCAGAGGATCTCGTCGTAGAGGTACTGCTCCTTGTTTTCCGGTGTGAGCCGGTGCATCTCCAAACCGGGTCGGTGCACGATGACCTGTCGTAGCCGGCCAACCTCTGAGCCCACATGCAAAGTCATCGCGCTGCCTTTCCTCATTTTCGAACACCTCGCGCCAGTCTGTCACTGCTCAGTGACAGACTCTCAACTTATGAAGGCAACGATGCTGCAGGCCGCCCGCCAGATCAGGGTTGAGGAAGTGCCGGACCCGCAGATCGTGCTGCCCACCGACGCCATCGTGCGGGTCTGCGCGTCCTGCGTGTGCGGCTCCGATCTGTGGCCCTATCGAGGGATCAACCAGGTCAAGGAGCCGCGACGGATCGGCCACGAGTTCGTTGGCGTCATCGAGGAGGTGGGGTCGGAAGTCTCGAAGGTGCGGGTCGGCGACTTCGTGATCGCACCGTTTACCTACTGCGACAACACCTGCCCGCACTGCCTTGTCGGTATGCAGACCGCTTGCGAGCAGTTCGGAGGCTGGGGTTCGAAGGGGCCAGATGGGCACATGGTCGACGGGGGGCAGGGCGAATTCGTGCGGGTGCCGCTAGCCGACGGGACGCTGGTGGCCACTGCTGAGCAGCCGGACGAAGCCGTGATTCCGTCGCTCTTGGCCCTCAGTGACGTGATGGGCACGGGGTGGCATGCTGCTCGTTCGGCACGGGTGCTCCCCGGGCAGACCGTTGTAGTCGTCGGGGACGGAGCGGTGGGTTTATGTGGGGTGTTGGCGGCCTCACGGATGGGCGCCGAGCGGATCATCGCGATGTCACGGCACGCTCCGCGTCAAGCGGTGGCCACGGAGTTCGGGGCGACCGACATCGTGTCTGCTCGGGGAGATGAGGGGGTGTCGGCGATCAGGGAAATGACCGCCGGCGTGGGCGCTGACGCGGTCCTGGAGTGCGTGGGCACGAAGGAGTCGATGCAGACGGCCTTCGACGTCCTGCGTCCCGGCAAAAGCGTCGGCTTCGTCGGGGTGCCGCACGACGTCGAGATCCCGATCGGCCAGATGTTCCGCTACAACCTCAACATCGCTGGTGGTATGGCGCCCGTTCGCGCCTACCTGGAGCAGCTCCGAGACGATGTGCTGGCCGGAGAGATCAACCCCGGAAAGGTCTTCGACCTGACGTTGCCGCTCGATGACGTCGCCGAGGCCTACGCCGCAATGGACGAACGCCGCGCCATCAAGGTCATGCTCCAGGGCTGACGTCGGCTCCGACCGCAAAACCCTCTCGCTTTCACCAGCACTGGACCCTCTCCACCACCATCGAAGCGCGTCGCTAGTGTTCGGAGTGTGCTGATCGCAACCGACCTTGACGGCACCCTCGTGCCCCATGGGGAACCAGCACCGAGCGCCTACAGCGCCGACGTGTTGCGGCGACTGGACCGGGCCGGCATTCCCGTCGTCTTCGTCACTGGTCGACCGCTGCGGTGGATGACCGGGTTCTGGCCACACGTGGGCCAGCAGAGGCGCGCGATCGTCTCCAACGGAGCTGTTGTTTACGACGCGCACGCGGGCGAAGTCGTCGAGCACGCGGGAATTGACCCGACAGTGGGTCTCGACCTCGTCGCCGCAGTGCTCGAAGCTGTGCCGGAGGCAACCTTTGCCATCGAATGTCTCGACGGCATACGCCAGGACTCGGCCTATGCCGATCTCATTCCGCACAGTTCTCCGCGTGGACCGCTGAAGGACCTCTGGGATGTGCCGGCGCTCAAACTGCTGGTCCGCTACCCGCCGGAGAATTTGGAGGGTGCCCGGGATCGTGTCATTGCAGCAGTCGGGGATCAGGCCACCGCCACATGGTCCACGTCCGGCATGGTGGAGGTCAGCGCTCGCGACGTCACAAAGGCGAGCGCTCTCCAAGCGCTGTGCGCGCGACTTGGCGTGCGACGCGACGACGTCGTGGCTTTCGGTGATATGCCAAACGACATACCCATGCTGAGCTGGGCGGGGACGTCTTACGCCATGGATAACGCGCACGAAAGTGTGCGGGCAGTCGCCGACCGCGTCGCGCCAAGTTGCCATGACGATGGCGTTGCGCGGGTGCTTGAGTCCATGATGAGCAGATGAGCGAGTCGCAGCGCACCGAAACTACCCAGACGTCTGGGCAAAGCGTTTGGGCCTTAGCAGCCGAGAGCACTCTCACCGCCGCTTGGTATGCCACGCCCGACTACGTGGTGAGCCGTAAACGTCGAACCGCAATCAAGACTGTGGCACTGGTGGGGGCGGTTCGACAGGGCTTGATGGTGGTGGCAGCTGGGGTTGTGGTCGGTGCAGGCACCATCTATTTCGAGAAGATGATCCGCCGAGCAGCAGATGGTCTGCGCGACCGTGGGGTCAGCCGACCGAACACGGTGATCGGAATCGCGATGGGGGCGCTAACTCCGTTAGTTCAGCGAGGAATCCAGGAGGCAACAGAGGCCTTCGAGCGAAGGCTTAAAGGCTGAAGAAGAGGCCGCGGGCGACGAGGCCGATGCCGACGACGAGCACCAAGACGGCCGTGAAGAGGGGCAATGCCGACGTCACTTTGGTTGCGATCTTGTTGCTCTTGGAGGACTCGAACTCATCGAGACGCATCCGAAGTTTAACCAGCAAGAGGCCGACGGCAGTCAGGGTTGCTGCCATGCCGATGCCGTAGGCAAACACCAGGAAAACACCGAAGAAAGTGCGGCCTAGGGCAATCGAGCCCAGCAACACGACCAGCGCGGACGGGCTAGGGACGAGGCCACCGGCAATACCCATACCGATGAGTCCGCGTCGTCCCGGGCCGTGACTGTGCGAGTGGCCCGGCCCGTGCGAGTGGCCGTGCGAATGCCCGTCGCCGCCGTGTAAATGGTCTTCGTCAGCGTGGCTGCCCTGGTCATGAGCCCCGTGATTGTGGCCGTGCTCGGTCTTCATGTCGGTGTCGACATCAAGGCTATGACCATGACCACTCGCATGAGCGTGAGCCAGGACCGCTTTCGCGTTCGACTCAGCCTTGCGGGCTCGGCGGGCATCGCGCAACAGGCTGGCGCCAATCAGCGCGATCAATATCCCGCTGATGATGCCGAGGACCCGCAGCGCTTGCTCCCCGACCAATGCACTCGAGAGCGTCAGCGCCAGACCCAGCGCCAACACCCCGACGGTGTGCGTGCCGGTGACGGTTGCTCCGACGATCAACGCGTCTCGAGGACGGCCACTGCGACCCGCGAGGTATGCCGCCATCACGGTCTTCCCGTGACCCGGCAGCACCGCGTGGCCCGCGCCCAGCAGAACGGCGAGCAGCAGAGCAGCCGTGCCCAGTAAAGGGGTGAGCTCGCGGTCGCCCATGAAGGATTCGAGTTGCCGATCCCCTGCCGTCACCAGCCGGCTCAACGGGTCGGAGCCGGTGAAACCCGGGACCGCGATGTCGTCTGCGGCCCCAGCAGCGTTTCCCACTCCGGGCTCGGCGGTCAGCGTGACTTCACGCACATCTAAGGGTGACGACAGCAGGTCTTCGGGGTAGGTGCGGAGCTCATCGCTCACGCTGGCTGAGGGCACTGCGGGGTCCCGAAGCGCGATGCGGTTGCCGGTCGCGGTGATCTCGCGCCACCCGATGCGGTCGGTCCGATAGCCGTCGGTGAAGGTCACGGTGGCTGGGTCATCCAGGTCCACCTCAGCGGAGAAGTTGCAGGTCGTCCGCAGCGTCGGCAGCCCAGCGGCCCCTGGCACCGCTTCCATCGACGTCTCACCGACGGTCCACGTGACCGCCGCCCCGTCCACCTGGGCCTTCATCTCCTGCTGCACCTGCGGGCACATCAGCTCGGCCCGTGCCGCCAACTCCGCCTCGGAGAGCTCGCCGTCACCGTCGGTGTCGATGTCTGAGCGGTCTTGCTGCGAAGGGATCTCGGCACTGTCGATGACCGTCAGCAGGTCGATGCGATCGGGCGTGAGCGTGAGCCCGTTGTAGTGACTCACCGTGAAGTTTCCGAGGGGGTGGGCCGGAACGGCGGTATCGAAAGACGAAATGCCAGCCGATGCCGGAACGGCCAGGCCCAGCGTCATCACGGCCGAAGCGAGCAGGGAACCGAAGAGGCTGCGCACCCCGAGGGTTCTCACGGCTGGCCGCCCACTTCTTCGAGGGCCTTCTCGGCGAACGGCACCTGCAAGGGGGAGAAGTAGGGGTTGGTGCTCAAAGCGGTCGAGAGGGTCGCCTGGGCGGCTTTGTCCATGCCAAGCGACTGCTCGATCAAGCCGCGGTGGTAGAGGAACGATGCGTTGTCTCCTTCGAGCGCGTTCGCCTTAACGGCATACTCCAACGCTTCGTCGTTTTTGCCCGCCTTGTGTAGCGCCCAGGCCAGCGCGTCAGCAGCGTCGACATTCTCGCGCTGCTTCCACTCGGCGCGAGCGAACTTCACAGCGTCCGCAGGCTCGCCGCGCTCGGCTGCCACAAGGGCAGAGGTGAGGTCGTCGCGCACACCGTTGGCCTCAAACAATGCCTGCACAGCTTCGACCGTGGCGAACTGTTCGTTGGCGTCGGCGGTGCGACCCAGCGAGTCGAGGTAGAAGCCGTATTCGATCAGGTAGTCCGGCAGCGGGCGGGCCGCCACGACCCGCTCAAACGTCATGATGGCGGGATCGGCGTCCCCGCGAGCGGCATAGACCCGGGCCCGTCCGAGCAACAAGATCGGGTCGTCGGGAACGGCGGCGAGGCCACGCTCAAACTGCGTCGTTGCTTCGTCGAGGTCGCCGATGTTGAAGGCCAGCTGGCCAAGATAGTAGGTGCAGAACGCGGTGTCGGCCGGCGAATAAGCGCCGTCCAACGCCAGTTCCATCGCGGCTACGGCGCGGTCGTGCTCGCCATGGAGCTCAAGGTCATAGGACGCTCTGCTGTATGACGCTAGGCCCGGTCGCAGGTCCACCATCTTCTGCGCGGCTTCGGTGGCTTCGTCGTAGTCACCGAGCTGAATCAGCGCGTCAGCCAACACACCTAAGGACGTTGGGTTGGCCGGATTGATCTCTTGCGCCTCACGCGCGAACTCTGCGGCGTCGTCGAACTCGTGCCGCGCATTGGCCAAGGCACCCGAAGCCGCGAGCGCGTCATCGTTGCCCTCAGGGCGCAGGCTCAGCGACTTTTCGAGTGCGCCGTCGGCCTTGGGGTAATACGACGGGTCGGCGGTCACTCGAGCCTGCTCGACGTAGGCGCCGCCCAGTTGTGCCCACAACACGTCGTCGACGGGGCGTTCCTCGAGTTGCTGCTGCAGCTCGGCGATGGAGGCGGTCAGATCGCCTTGAGACGCCGCAGCGATCGAGGTCGCCGACACCGGTTCCAGGGTGGGCGGCCCCCCGGCGATCTGCGGGCCGACGACCAGCGTCCCGATCAGGAGCACTGCCCCCAGGGAGATGCTGGCTCGCGCTGTTGAGGAATGCATCAGGCTTCGAGCCCGCTGGCCTTGGCGTCCAACTTGGCCCGCACCACGTAGTTGTCGAGGTAGTGCCCAGTGGCCGGGTTGAATTCACCGGTACACGTGATGAGTACGACCTCCGAGCCGTCACGATCGCCGTAGATCTCTTCGGTCGGCAACGTGTCTTTGGGGAACTGTTGGCCGTCGTAGACGACAAAGACCGCGGTGCTGCCGTCAGCACGGTCGACCATGATTTCGTCGCCGATTACGAGCCTGTCGAGGTTGTAGAACACCGCCGGGCCCTCTTTGTTGTCGACGTGTCCCACGATCAACGCAGGCGGGCCCCCCAGGTCGCCCGGGTAGGAGCCCTTGGTAAACCAACCCGCCTTGGAGTAGTCCTCGGGCACCTGCAGGGAGTTGTCGGGGTTGAGACCCAAGCTCACGAGCGACGACTCGACCTTGATCGCCGGGATCGACACGCTCTTGGGCTTGACGTGCAGCATGCCGCGTTTGGCGGGGCCCTCGATGGAAGTGTTGCCTTTGGGTGCCGGGGCATCGTCACCGGGTGCGGGTACCGGGGTGGTCACGGCGGCTGTGTCGGGGACGTCCGACTCGGGGGCGGCGGGGTCGGCCGCTGCTTGCTCGGCCAGCGACGGCGGTAGCGCCGTCCCCTCTTCGTCGGCTTGCGCTGCGAGGTTGGTACCCGTCTGGCCTGACGATCCATCCCCTCCCAGTCGGAAGCCGATCACCGTGGAGGTGATGACGAGCAAAGAGAGCACGCCGAGCACGATGGCCACCAGCGGGAAGGACAATTGCACCGCCCGGGCCGGTGCGCGGTGAGCGGGCTGAGGCAATCCGGTGCTCGATGCGCTCTGGTCATCACTCACGATCAGTTCCTCTCACAGCGGTGGTTACGCCATACGTCGAAGGGGTTATGTGTTTGTCTCGAGGCCGAAGTCATCGTGGCCTATGGACCTTGGTGCGCGCTGAGGGGGACGGACGTGGTGCTGATGTCCGTCCCCCTCAGTCTTGATCACACTTCAGTTTTGATCACACTGTGGTGGGGTGGATCAGGCGATGGTGCCTGAACCTACGCTCACCGGAGCGTTCTGACGGCGACGGATCAGCGAGGTTGCGCCGATACCGATCAGGGCCAACGATGCAACACCGCTGGTCAAGGCCCAAGCGGGGATGCCGCTGTCAGCGAAGGCGCCACCAGCACCGGTAGCGACGCCGCCACCGGGCATGACGTCCTCACCAGCGTTGACCGAGGAGTTACTCGGCAGCGCCAGGTAGGGGAAGCTGTCACTGAAAGCAACGTTGTTCGCA
>JBBSKS010000045.1:0-15043 GCA_038256095.1 Actinomycetales bacterium
CGTCGCTTCGATCAGTGTGATGATCCTGGGGTGGACCAGGCTCCTGGGGCGCGCTCGGGCTCGTCCTGATGACCATCGGCGCCCGAAAGGGCACCCCAAAGCGCCCAGCATGAGCCACCTCTGACACCGGACGGCGCCCACGTTTGCGGCTGGGCGAGCGCACGTCGGGCAGCGGGTAGCCCAGAGCCACCACCCCCACAAGCCTCCGGTCGGCGGGGATCCCCAAGGCCGACCGCACCGGGTCCATCGAAGGACCGGGGACCCCAAAGAACAACCCACCGATCCCTTCGTCGACGCCAGTAAGCAGCATCAACAGCGCCGCCATGCCGGTGTCGACGTCCCAGTAGGGGATCGGCCACGAGTTCACGTCTTTGTCCGGCTCGGCATACCTGCGCTGGTAGCGGCCAGGGTCCGAGCAACACACGACCAGGCAGGGAGCCGCGCTCACACCCCGCAGCCACCGGTCCGGTGCTACTGCCGACGGGGCCGGGGTCGCTGCCCCCCAGAACGTCGCCCGATCGCCCGGCTCGGTCAACACCACGAAATCCCACCCTTGGCTAAATCCAGCCGACGGTGCTCGGGTGGCGGCATCCAACGTCCGCGCCACGACCTCCTCAGGCACCGGGCGGTCGGGGTCGAAGGTTCGCACCATCCGCCGACCTCGGACGACCTCACCCAGTTCCATCTGCCCATGGTGGCATCGCCAACAAAAACGACATCGAACCGAGCACCGTTGCGTTCTGCCTCCAAGGCTCGGCGCAGACGTGGAATGCTGTGGGCATGGACGGCTCGCCTGACCTCCCGACGGGCTATCCGCGAGCCTGGGAGGCCGACATCGTTCTGTCCGACGGATCGGTGGCATTGGTCCGCCCTATCCTTCCCAGCGACACCGAGGGCATCCACCGTTTCCACGCGGGGCAGTCCGCCGAGTCGGTCTACCTACGGTTCTTCGCCCCGCTGCCCCGGATCAGCGACAAGGATGTCCGCAGGTTCACCCACGTGGACTACCACTCACGGGTCGCGCTCGTGGTGCTGGTCCGCGACGAAATCGCCGGGATCGGGCGCTTCGACCAACTCGATGAAGGTGACCACTGCGCTGAGGTCGCGTTCAACGTGGCCGATGCGCATCGGGGCCGCGGCATTGGGTCGGTGCTGCTGGAGCACCTTGCGGACATTGGCTCGTCTGTGGGGGTGCGCCGCTTCGTGGCTGAGGTGTTGCCCCAAAACCGCCGGATGCTGGGGGTTTTCCAAGACGCTGGATTCGAAGTCAGCCACGAATACGACGACGGCCTCATTGCGGTGTCCTTCGACATCGAGCCCACCGACCGCTCCCGCGCGGTTCGACTAGCCCGCGAGCATCGAGCCGAGGGGCGCAGTATGCGCGCCGTGCTGGAGCCAGCCAGCGTTGCCGTGGTCGGGGTTTCCCGAGCAGTCGACGCGGTCGGCTCCGTCGCGGTGCGCCACATCGTCGACAGTGGCTATGCAGGCCAGTTGTATGCCGTCGGCAAGGCCGCCGCCGGGACGACGGTCAGCGGAGTCGAGGTCGTCGCGTCGCTGTCGCAGCTTCAGGGTGCTGCCGACCTCGTGGTGATTGCGGTGCCAGCATCTGGGGTGCTGGATGTGGTCCGCGAAGGTGGCATGGCCGGGTCCAAAGCGGTGTTGATCTTGTCCTCAGACTTCGCCGACGCGGGCACTGATCAGGGCCGAGCACTACAAAGCGATGTTCTGGCCGCCACGCGCGCCAGCGGCATGCGCCTGCTGGGGCCTAACAGCTTCGGATTGATCAACGCCAGCGCGGACAGGACGCTGAACGCATCGTTGTCTCCACGTATGCCGCCGGTCGGCAGTTTTGGCATGTTCGCCCAATCGGGGGCGCTGGGTATCGCGTTGCTGGCCTCGGCTGAGCGCCGCAACCTGGGCATTTCGACCTTTGTCTCAGCAGGAAATCGCTCTGACATTTCTGGCAACGACCTGATGCAGTATTGGCTTGACGACGATGCGACCACCGCCGTGGGGCTATACCTGGAATCAATGGGCAACCCGCGCAAATTCACCCGCATAGCCCGCAAACTGGCCTCCATCAAGCCGGTCATCGTGGTGAAATCCGGATTCAGCGAGAGCCGCGGCACACCCGGTCATGCCGTCCGCAGAACCCACGAACGCCCCGAAGCCTTTGCCGCCATGCTGCGTCAGTCGGGGGTCATCCGCGTCGAGAACACCCACCAAATGTTCGACGTCGCCCAACTGGTGACCAACCACCCTCTGCCCGCTGGCCCTCGGGTGGCGATCGTGACCAACGCCCCCGCGCTCGGTTCCCTAGCCGCCGACGCGTGCGTGTCATGGGGCTTGGAGATCGCAGGCGAAACGGTTTCTGCCCGATCGCTAGAGGCCCCTGCTACGGATGCACCTCATCACTTCGGGGCAGCCGTCGGCGCAGCTCTTGACGACCCAGGCGTCGACTCGGTCGTCGCCTGCTTCGTGCCGTCGCTCGCCGACGCCGACCCCGCCATCGCGCAGGCTGTGGCGGCCGAAGTGGCCAAGCGTGATAAGCCGTGCGTCGCAACGTTCCTGGGCATGCGCGGCACCCAGCACGGCCTGCCGACCTATTCGATGCCCGAGGACGCCGTGCGGGCGCTCGCCGGAGCGACGCGGTATGCCCAATGGAAGGCCCGTGATCGGGGCCCCCGGGTCAGCCTCGCAGGGGTCAACCGGCGCACCGCCCACGACGTCATCGAGAGCCATCTTCTCGCACACCCGACCGGCGGCGAGCTCAGTCATGATCAAGCCCAGGCCTTGCTGTCGGCATACGGGATCCAGTTGTGGCCGTTGTATCCGGTCGCCAGTCCCGCCCAAGCTGGCGATCGCGCCCGACTCATCGGCGGTCCGGTGGTGGTCAAGGCGATGGCGCCCGGTTTGCGTCACGAGCCGGGTCGTCGGTGGGTGCGCACCAACCTGGGGTCACCGCAAGCGTGCGCGACCGCCTTTGCGAATCTGCGCGAAGCCTTGACCGAGCGAGGTCTAGGGCAAGGCGAGTCGAGCCAGATCGCCGTGCAGCCTGCTGCGCCGAGTGGGACCGCAGTCACCGTCAGCAGCTCTGAGGACCCCCTGTTTGGTCCGGTGATCAGTTTTGGTGTCGCTGGGGTGCCCACCGAATTGCTGGCCGACGTGGCGCACCGCTTCCCGCCGTTGCGCACCGGCGACATCGAGGACATGGTGCGCGGCATCCAGTCTGCGCCACTGCTGGCTGGGTATCGGGGCGCCGAACCCGTCGACCACGATGCCCTGCACGACCTGATCGCCCGGGTGTCGGTCTTGGCCGACGACCACCCCGAAGTAGCATCCATGATCCTCAACCCGGTCATCGCCCACGCCCAGGGAGTCGCGGTGCTTGGCGCGAACGTTCATCTCGCGCGAGCCCAAACCCGCTCCGACACCAACCGGCGCACCCTCTCGCGCTGATCCGCCACCGCGGCATCCACAACCGGGCAATCCTCAGCCGACCTCCACCGCAAAGATGCCATGATGACGCCCATGGCTCGTTCCCGCTCCCGCTCCGTGCTGCCCGACGATCTTCGCGTCGACATTGAGAAGGCCGGCTATTTGCCTGCTGTCGTCGACGACGTGATCGCCGCGGCGGTCAACCATGACCCCGTCATCACCCACCTGGTGCACCAAGAGATGACCTTCGACGCGGAGACGGTCCGTCGGCACATGACGGTGCTGGTGATGACCGACCACCGGCTGATCATCGGTCATGCCGACGACCACGAGTCCGACCAGCCCGACCATGGGCACATGGCCACCGTCACCACCGAGGTCGTGCCGCTGCGCTCCGTGCGCGGGGTCATGGTCACGCACGTCATCCCCGACCCCGAGACCTTCACCGGCGGCCTGGCGGGGCGCGCAGCCACACTGACACTGGGGTGGGGAGCCGTGTCCCGGTTGGATCTGGTGCCAGCTAACTGTGCAGACCCGCAGTGCGATGGTGACCACGGTTACGAAGGCACCGTCGCTGGCGATGACATTTCGTTGCGCATCGCCGCAGAGTCCGAAGGCGAAGATGCCCTGGCGAAGGCGCTCAGCTTCGCCGCGCAATTGTCGTCGCGGTTAGGGCGGTGAGCGCACCCACCGGTTGGGCACCCCCTCCGTATGCCGCCTCGCTCGGTGACGTCCTGCCTGCGGTGCTCGCCTCGCTGGGGGTGAACCTCCCACGCATCGGCTCCGATCCGCACGTGAGGTTGGCCGCGGGGACGGAGTCGCCGCAGCCTCCGGCGATTCTTTTGCCACCGGCTAGGAAGGCTGTCGTGGCTCTGGTGGACGGTCTGGGCTCGAAGCAACTGCGCAGACGGAGCGGGCACGCCCCTTTCTTGCGGACCCTGGGCGAGCCACTGGAGGGACTGCGCTGCGGCTTTCCCTCCACCACGGCCACCAGTTTGGCCAGCCTGGGCACGGGGCTGCCCCCGGGCCAGCACGGGTTAATCGGCACGATGGGGATCCACCCGAACGGCAGGGGTCTGTTTTCTCACTTGTCCTGGCACGGGGGTCCGGACCCCGTGGCCTACCAACCAGTCCCCACCCTTTTTTCGCGCGCGGCAGGCGCTGGGGTGGCCGTGACCACCGTGTCTCGTGGTGCCTTCTCGGGGTCAGCATTAACCCGCGCCGCGCTGCACGGCGGAGCCTTTGTGGGCGCCGAGACCTCTGCTGATCGAGTGGCCGCGACGGTAGCGGCCCTGGCCGCAACCGCTGGCCCCGCAGTGGTCTACCTCTACCTCGACGAGGTCGACAAGGCCGGTCACACCAGCGGGCCCGACTCGTGGCAGTGGGGTGAGGCGGTCGAAGGGGCCGATCGTACCCTGCGTGACGTTGCTGCGGCGCTGCCCGCCGGCACGTCACTGACAATCACCGCCGACCACGGGATGATCGAGGCGCCCTTCGCTGACCGTTTCGACGTGGCCTACGACAGTGACCTCAATGACGGGGTGGCGTTGCTGGGCGGGGACCCTCGTGCGGCCCACGTCTTCTGCGAGCGCGGCGCTATTGATGACGTGCTGGCCCGCTGGCGTGGGGTGCTCGGCGACGCAGCGGTCATCGTGACCCGCGCGGAGGCGATCGAGCAGGGCTGGTTCGGGGCAATCAGCGACGCCGTAAGACCTCGGATCGGCGACATTGTGACTGCCATGACCGGGGCCTACACCGTGCTCGACTCACGAGATTGCCGTCCGGCCTTTCTGGGTTTGCTCGGCCACCACGGGTCGCTGAGCGACGATGAGACGCTGATCCCGCTGCTGCATCACCTCGCCTAAGGCTGCTGCACCGCTTGGCGCAGAGCCGTGACAGAACTGGGTCGCAGAACCGCGTCGAATTGGTACATCCACGCGCTGGATCAACGCTATGGATCGCCTGATCGTGATCGCGTCGCCAGGTCCGTAGACTTCGCGCGTGGCCGAACTCATCTTCTTTACGGGGACGATGGATTGCGGCAAGTCGACCCTTGCGCTGCAGATGAATCACAACCACGCCGCTCGGGGGCGCGCCGGGTTGATTTTCTCTCGATACGACCGGGCGGGGGATTCGGTGCTGTCTTCGCGGCTCGGCCTCAGTCACGAGGCCCTCGAGGTCACCGACGCCACCAACTTCTGGGATGACGTGGTGACCCAGGCGAGCCACGGGCAGCGCGTCGACTACTTGATCTGCGACGAAGCACAGTTTTACGAACCTGCACAAGTCGAGCAGTTGGCTCGACTGGTCGACGAGATGGGCATTGACGTCTATGCGTTCGGCATAACCGCCGACTTTCGAGCGCAGCTCTTCCCCGGATCGCGGCGTCTCATCGAGTTGTGTGACCGCACCGAGGTGCTGCAGGTGCGTGCACTGTGCTGGTGTGGGCGCACGGCGACGCACAATGCCCGCACCGTCGATGGGGTGATGGTGGTCGAAGGCGAGCAGGTCGTGGTGGGTAACGTCGCCGAGACGGCCACCGACGTGGAAGCGCAGGGGGTGGCCCAGGGTCCCGACGCGGTTGAGAGCCCCGCCGCGCAGGCGCAGGCGCTCTCACCCGACGTTTTGCCCTTTGGCCTTGACCTTTGTCCGTTGCCGGGGCCCCGATGAACGAACAGTCAAGCGATCGGCGCGCTCAAGATGATGGTGCGCACGTCTCCTCGGGGCACTACAAGCGCTCGATCTCTGGGGCTTCGGCGAAGGCTCGATCTTCACGTGCGGCGCGGATAGGCAACAGTGTCGGCTCGGGTCTGGGCAAAGGCGCTCGGGCGGTCGGTCACGGCACCAGCACAGCCAGCAAGGCGACATACACCGCAACTCGCAAAGCGACCCACGCCCGAGGCGCCGGTCAGACAGGTCTTTTTCGGTTGATCGAGATTCATGGGTTGCACAACGCTGGCGACACCGTGGTCGCGATCTCGCTGGCGGGCTCGCTGTTCTTCCAGGTGCCCAGTGGTGAGGCGCGCGGCCAGGTGGCCCTGTTCTTGCTGCTGACGTTGCTGCCGTTCGCGGTGCTGGCGCCGCTGGTGGGCCCGTTCCTTGATCGCTTCCGCCACGGCCGACGCTGGGCCATCGGCTCGATGATGGCCATGCGCGCGTTCTTGTGCTGGGCGCTGGCATCGTCACTCGATGGCTCATTGTGGTGGCAGTTCCCCGCGGCCCTGGGGATTCTGATCTCGTCTAAGGCCTACAACATCACCCGCGCCGCTGCAACTCCGCGGTTGTTGCCGGAGTCAATGACGTTAGTGGCGGCCAACGGTCGTATGTCGATGGCTGGGGTCATCGGATCGGTGGTGGCTGCTCCGATCGCCATTGGGGTGGCGACGCTGGGCGCGTCGTGGGCTCTCCGGTTGGCGTTCGTGATCTTCGCAGTCGGCACGGTGCTCGCGATTCTGCTTCCTTCGCAGGTGGACTCTGCGAAGGGAGAGCGGGAGGTTGCGATGAGTGATTTCGCACCGCGCCAGGGCCGCTGGGGTGTGCCCTCGGCAGTGGTCACGGCATTACGAGCCAACGTCGGGCTACGCCTATTGTCGGGGTTCTTGACCATTTTCTTGGCTTTCTTGTTCCGCAATAATCCGCCGGCGGGCTGGGACCAGAACTACACGTTGCTGCTCGGCGTAGTGGTGGCTGCTGCCGGGGTGGGCAGCGCCGTTGGGACATTCTTGGGGTCGCGACCCCGCGATGTACGCCCGGTCACGGTGGTCAAGTGGTTGCTCGTCATTGACGTGGCCGTGGCCGGACTGACGGCTTTTGCGTTTGGGCTGATCACGGTGCTGCTGCTGAGTTTTGTGGTCGGACTCTGCCAACAACTGGGCAAGCTCTCCCTTGACGCGACCATTCAAGAGCACATCAGCGACGACCGGCGCACCAGCGTGTTCAGCAGGTCTGAGACCCTCATCCAGTTGTCGTGGGCCTTGGGCGGGGGATTAGCCGTGGCCCTGCCCGCCAACGGTGAGTTGGGTATGACGGTCATCGCGGTGGTGCTCTTTTTGTGGCTGGTGTGGGTGTTGCGTGCAGCGCCCGTGCGCCGACCGGTGTCCTAGGGTCTTGAGCGCCTAGTCCTTGCGGTCACGAGCGCCAAACATGATGTCGTCCCAACTCGGGACGCTGGGCCGTCCCTTGCGAGCTCGACTCGGTGCGCTTGACTTCGTCACCGAGGCTGGCTCTGCGTTCACTGAACTGTCGTTGCCTGCCGCTACTGCATCGCCATGTTCCGCGCCGGACGCGGACACCTCTAGGTCAACGTCATCGTCGTCGGTGTCCATGGCGAGAGCGTCATCGTCACCCGCATGGGTTTCGTTGTCCTCAGTCTCCGGGTCGTCGGTGTTTTCGCCTTGGCCCTCGTCATCGCTCAGACCGAAGAAATCGTCCAGCGTGGTGTGACCATCGCCTTCGTCTTCAGCCTCGAGATCGTCGTCAGCCGTGAGGTCATCGTCGGCGTTCTTGTCACCGTCGACCCTCTGCGCGGCTGCGAAGGCTGCCTCGGGGGTAGCCACTTCAGCTTGGTCGGACCGGTCGGACTGGTCGGCGGTCAGCAGGTCCTCCAGCGGCAACTCCTGGTCCCCCTCAATCGGCGATGCGCCGCTGAGATCAGTGTCCGCAGCGGCAGCAGCGCCCTTGCGGCGTCGAGCGCCAGTCTGCCCACGGCGTCGACTGCGCTCACGCATCGACGAGATCAAGTCGTCCGGGCCGTCGATGCCTGTGCCGAACACCGCTGCCGCTGGGGTGCTCGTGGGCAGTGTCTGCTCGTCTTCGCTCAGCCAGCGCGCTTCATCGTCGATGGCTTCCACCGACCGAGCGGCCACATCAAAACTCCACGAGGCGTGCCGCACCCGCTGGCCGGCCATGAACTGCACCTGAACCGACCATTGCCCGCCCTCGGGGCGCTTGGAGTCCCAGGTCACATGGTCGGTGTTGACGCCTCGGGCTTGCAACCGCTCCCGCACCCGAGCCTCAAGTGTCGGGGCAGGGCCGCTACGGTCGTGAGTACGCACCAAGCAACCACTGCCCAGTTGGGCCACGTGAGCACGCTCGGCCAGGATCGGGCCCTCATACCGCTGCACCCGCTCCACCGTCCACCCGGTGCCCTCGGCGACTTCCTCTGCGCTCAGCCCAGCGCGAATGTGGGTTTGCACTTCACGCGGGGTCGCGGCCACGGTGCGTGGGCCAGATGGGGCAGCCGACTGCCTTAGGGCAGCCCGCAGACGCTCATCTGCGGCCACAATGAAGTCGGTGCCGTCGGTGGCCGTGACCACCAGATGGGCGCCGTCTTCGTGCAGCCCGGTGAACCGGAGCTGGTCCATGCGATGTCTCCTCGCGATGTCCTGATGATGGGGGTATACGTACTGTGGTGGCGACTCTGCCACCAACACCTGCGGTGAGCGAATATGCCACGCCGCGCGGACCGACGCGGACGGGCGGTACCTTGAGGCCCATCATGGTGGCCTCTAGCACGGAGTTGCAGCTTGCACTCGACCTCATTGGTGTCTTTGTTTTTGCCCTCTCCGGCGCGCTTATCGGGGTGCGTAAGCACCTCGACCTCGTGGGTGTCGCAGTCCTGTCGTGGGTGGCGGGCCTCGGCGGTGGCATGATCCGGGACCTCTTCCTTGGCGATTTGCCGCCGGTAGGCATCAGCGATTGGCGGCTCACCGCTGCCGCGTTGAGCGCCGGGTTGTTCATCTTCGCGGTGCACTCGCGGCTGATGGAGGCCCGCGCCAAGGGTGGCGGCACCCGTGTGCGGATCGGCCTCATCACCCGGCTGGTGCGAGTGTTAGACGCCGCCGGGCTTGCGGTCTTCTCCGTCGGCGGAGCCCTGAAGGCCATCTCGTTCGGCGTCACACCCCTTGCGGCGGTCATGATCGGCGTGATCACGGCCGTTGGCGGTGGGTTGCTGCGCGACGTCTTGGTCCGCGAGGTCCCCGAAGTGCTGCGCCGCGAGTTGTATGCCGTCCCGGCTCTGATTGGTGCTTCAAGCGTGGTCATTGCCTTCAACCTGGGGTACCTGGCCACCTGGGTCGTGTGGGGGTCGGTCATCCTGGTCTTTGTGATCCGTATCGTTGCTGTCGTCCTTGACCTCAACGCCCCCACCGCTATGCGCACAGGAGACCACCGATGAATCAGCCGCTGGCCGAGCCCGCCGACGAAGCCGCCCCTCTTGTTGAGACTGAGGCGCTCGCAGTCACAGCGGGTGAGCTGAGTCCCTACGACGCCGTGGTGTTGCTGTCGTTCGGTGGCCCCGAAGCCCCAGACGAGGTGATGCCCTTTCTGCGTCGCGTCACCGGTGGCCGTGGCATCCCCGATGAACGACTCGCTGAGGTCGCTGAGCACTACCACCACTTTGGTGGCAAAAGCCCGATCAACGACCTCAACCGGGCCCTCCTGGCCGACCTGGGAGCTGAGTTCGCGCGCCGCGAGCTCACCATCCCGCTGCTGTGGGGCAATCGGAACTCCGCGCCCTTCATCACCGACACCTTGCGCGAAGCCCACGAGTTGGGCATGCGCACCATCCTGGTGATCACCACCAGCGCGTACTCGTGCTACTCCTCGTGCCGCCAATACCGCGAGGACCTCGCCGGTGCTCTCGGCACGCTGGCCGACGAAGGCCTCGCGCTCGCGGTCGACAAAATCCGGCCTTACTGGAACCACCCGGGCTTTGCCGCGACCAACGTCGCCCTGATCACCCAAGCCGTGCACGAGATGCACGACGCCAACCCCGAGGCGCCCTTGCCTCGCGTGGTCACAGTGACTCACTCCATACCCGACACGATGGACGAAACGTCGGGTCCAGGTGACGAGGAAGGCCACCTGTACAGCGAGCAGCACGAGCAGCTCACCGAAGCCATCGGGGACGAGGTCAGCGCCACGATGGGGACCGAAGTAGTGGCGGATCTGGCCTACTGCTCACGCTCGGGCCCACCGACGCAGCCGTGGTTGGAGCCGGACATTAACGACCACCTGCGCTCGTTGCACGCGCAGGGCATCACATCCGTTGTGGTTGCGCCAATCGGCTTCGTGTCTGATCACATGGAGGTCGTCTTCGACCTCGACACCGAGGCCCGCGAAACCGTTGACGAACTGGGTATGACGATGACTCGGGTGCCCACCGTGGGCACCGACCCGCAGTTTGTCAGCGGCTTGGTTGACCTTGCGGTCGAGCGGGCCGCGCTGGCCCGTCAAGAGAGCCCGCAGCAACCCGCGTGGCCCAACCCGAAGCCGCGCCCCGTCGTCTGTCGCCCAGGATGTTGCCCCAATGTCCGCGTGGCCAAGCCGGCCTGTTGCGGGCAGGACTGACGGCGTGCGGTTTGACGTTCCAGGCCTCGCGCTCCCTGACGAGGCCGTATGCCGAGAGCTGCGCGAGCTAGCGATCGAAGTAGCGATCGAGGCGGGTCGGTTTGTCCGCGACGATCGCCCAGCCTCGGTGGACGTGCGCAGCACCAAAGCATCAGATCTTGACGTCGTCACGATCATGGACACCCAATGTGAGGCTCTGTTGCGGGCCAGCATCCTTGCCGAACGACCCGAAGACGCGATCCTCGGCGAAGAGGGCGGAATCACCGGCGGCACCTCGGGACTGACGTGGGTGCTGGACCCCATCGACGGCACGGTCAACTACCTCTACGACATTCCTGCGTATGCCGTCTCGGTGGCAGTTGTCGCCGGTGATCCCACCGTAGACGGCGCCTGGACGCCCATCGCCGGCGCCGTGTTCAACCCTGGAGTCGATGAAATTTTCGACGCCCACCGCGGCGGCGGCGCCCGATTGGCTCCCGCTGGACGTTCGACCTTCCCGCGGCCAAGGGCACTGGTGGCGCCGGAGCCGGAGTCGTTGGCCCGGGCTCTGGTGGGCACCGGGTTCAGTTACGACACGGCGCGTCGCCGGGAACAGGGGCTGGTGGCCACTGCGCTGCTGCCTCAGATCCGCGATCTGCGGCGGATAGGCGCGGCATCGCTGGATCTGTGCGCGGTGGCCGCGGGCCGGCTTAACGGATACTACGAACGCGGTTTGCAACCCTGGGATATGGCTGCCGGGGCACTGATAGCCGTGGAAGCAGGGGCTCTGGTTACCGGCCTGGACGGCCCAGCCTCAGTGGAGTCGATCGTGGCGGCACCGCCCTTAGTACATGCTCAACTCAGCGTGGCATTGCGAGATGCGCTGCGGGACGCACGGGCGTAATCTAACCGGCGCACAGTCCCCGAATCGCCAAATGAGTCTCTGATGCGGCACAATCCCCGCTCACCCACAAATTACCGCGAAGCCGACGGGCACAAAATCGGCCCGATCAGCGTTCACAGGCACAAGCACTGCAATCGGCCCATACAGGCCGGGCGAACCAACATTCTCAGGGAGGACCGGCCACAGATATGGCAACCGACTACGACGCACCGCGCAAGTCTGAAGACGACGTCAACGAGGACTCACTCGAGGAGTTAAAGGCTCGGCGAGCCAACAAGTCAGCCAGCGCGGTTGACGTCGACGAAACGGAGCAGGCCGAAGGCTTCGAACTGCCCGGCGCCGACCTGTCCGGCGAAGAATTGTCCGTGCGTGTGCTGCCGCGACAGAACGACGAATTCACGTGCTCTAAGTGTTTCTTGGTGCACCACCGCAGCCAGTTGGCTTCCGAGTCCAAAGGCATGTTGGTCTGCAGCGAATGCGCGGCCTGATCGCGAGGTTGGTGTGAGCGCCCGCGCAGTCCCCGTCTTGATCGCGTTCCGTAGTGACGATGCCCGGGACGGTGGCCATGATCTGATCGGTGGCAATGCACTAAGCGGTGGCAACGCTTCTGGTTCTGGCAAGACCAACGAGACTGTGCCTTCGGTGGCACACCCCGGCGACGCTGGGCTTGATCTGCGTGCCGCATCCGCGACGACGCTCGCGCCGGGGCAGCGCGCCACGATTGGCACCGGAGTCTCTCTTGCGTTGCCGCACGGCTTTGCGGCATACGTGCTGCCGCGTTCGGGTCTAGCTGCTCGCCACGGCATCACCGTGCTGAATGCGCCAGGCACCATTGATGCTGGCTACCGAGGCGAAATCGCCGTGACCTTGCTCAACACCGACACTACGCACGAATTCTCTATTGCGACCGGTGACCGGATCGCGCAGATGGTCCTTCACCCCGTTCATACGCCCGTGTTCACTCGCGTCGAGCGCCTGCCAGGCAGCGCGCGCGGCGCAGGCGGCCATGGGTCCACCGGCGGCTTCGGCGCCACTTCCATCCACCAACACAAGGACTGACCCGAACCAGTGGGACTCTTCAGCAAGCGCACCCCTGTCAACGCACACGTCGATGACGACTTCACACCACTCGAGCCGCCGTCGGGGACCCCCGGGGTCGACCGCGAGTGGGACCGTTCGGTTGATGGGCCGTTCGACATGTCCGAGGTGCGCGATAAGTCGGGCCGCCTGGACCTTGGTGCCATTGCCGTCCCGACCATGGAAAAGATGGAAGTCCAGGTCAATCTCGAAGAAGGCACCCATCGGATAACCGGCGCGACGTGCATTTTCCGCGGACATTCATTGCAGGTGCAGGCGTTCGCCGCCCCGCGCTCCAGTGGGATCTGGGACGACATCCGAGGCGAGATCGTGACAGCCATCGAGGGCTCCGGAGGTGCGGTCACCGAGCACAGCGGCGTTCTGGGCCACGAGTTGATCACGCGCCTTCCGAGCCGCAACAGCTCCGGGGACGTGACCTACACCCCCGCTCGATTCTTCGGTGTCGATGGGCCCAAGTGGTTCCTGCGCGCCGTCCTGCAGGGCCCAGCAGCCACCGACGAGGCACAGCTCGCCCCCTTTACCGATTTCTTGCGCGGCATCGTCGTGGACCGGGGCGACGAGCCGCGTCCGCCGCGGGAACTGCTCGCTCTGACGCCGCCCAAGGTCACGTCCGCGCCACGGCACTCATCGCCCGGCGAGGTTGCGGCGATGGACCAGCAATCATGACCATCTCCTCGGTGATGAGTGGGCTGCTGCGCAGCCAAGGTGCCGTTGAAGCTGAGGAAATCGCTGCGGAGTGTGCCCGCGACGGGTGTGTGCGCATCGTCTCGCTGAACCGGCGCGACAAGGCCAGCATCACCGGGACGGTCCATAGCGTTGCGGTGCCGCCGAAGTCGCAGCGACCGGAAGTGCGCGTCGAGTTGTATGACGGCACTGGGATTTTGGAGTTGATCTGGTTGGGGAGGCGCACCATCACCGGGATCGACCCTGGCGCATACCTAACAGTCAATGGCCGCGTGGCCTGCGACGGCGGCAGCGACCGGTTTGTGATGTACAACCCCTCCTATGACCTCCTTCCACACCGTGGCTGAGCAACCCACCACGGCTGAGGCCGAAAAGACCGTCGAGACGGTCATTAAGGCCCGGCTCTCGGAGATGCTGGGTGGCTGGTACGGGTCTGTCGAAACCGCACTGCCGACCGTGGCTTTTGTGGTCATGTACGTCATCCGTGAGGACGTCCGCGTGGCTGTCCTTGCTGCGATCGGGGTCACCCTCATTATGCTGGCCGTACGGCTGTATATCGGCGGTCCAGTGCGGTACGTGCTGTCCTCATTGGCGGCAATCGGGGTCGCGGCATTCTTCGCGTTGCGCAGTGGGGACGCGGCCGACGCCTTTTTGCCTGGGATTTTATTTAGTGGCGGCTACGGGGTGCTGGCGCTGCTGTCGATCCTTGGGCGGTGGCCCATCATCGGCTTCATCGTCGCCGCCGCTGACCCCAACTACGCGAAAGACCCCACCGGGTGGCGCAAAGACCGCCCCCTGGTCTCGGTATGCAGCAAGCTCACCTGGGTGCTGTTCTCGCTGTTCGTCATCCGTGTGGCCTTGATGCTGCCGCTGTATCTGGCGGACCAGGTGGTGTGGCTGGGGGTGGCCAAAATCGCACTGGGCTGGCCCGCATACCTCGTCGCGATCGTGATCATGGGCGTCATGCTGAACACCGGCCGCACCCCTGTTCAACAGATCACCGATGCCGCTCACAGCGAATCTGCCCACAGCGACGCAGAGGACGACAAAGCCTCGAGTTAATCCTCGTCGCTAGTCCTCATCGTCGGGGCTGGGACTCACCTCTCCGCGACGGTGCGCGTCGGGGTTCAGGGTGGAGGCCAACTCGGCTTCAGCCTCGGGTGGGCAAATAAAGATCGCCTCGTCATTGACCTCAAGTTGCTCGTCGGGAAGGGGCATTAGCGCTCGCCCGTCGCGCAAGATGGCGATGAGCGACGTGTCGGTGGGGAGCGGAACATCCCCCACTCGACGGCCGACATACGGGCTCGAATCGGGCATGGTCAACTCGACCATGTGCACGTTGCCCTGTTGGAAGTCGAAGAGGCGCACGACGTCACCGACAGCCACAGCCTCCTCGACCAGCGCAGTCATCAGGCGCGGTGTCGAGACGGCAACGTCCACGCCCCAAGCGTCGGTGAACAACCATTCGTTGCGAGGGTTGTTGACACGCGCAACGGTGCGGTCGACCGCAAACTCGGTCTTGGCCAAAAACGAGACCACGAGATTGACCTTGTCGTCGCCGCTGGCACAGACCACGTGGTCATAACTTTC
>JBBSKS010000046.1:0-15010 GCA_038256095.1 Actinomycetales bacterium
AGGCCCCCACCGACACGGTGAGGGCCTTTCACATCGGTGGAGACTAGGGGGCTCGAACCCCTGACCCCCGCCTTGCAAAGGCGGTGCTCTACCAGCTGAGCTAAGTCCCCGAAGGCAACCATGCGGCATACGTCGCCGCGTAGTCGTGGCTCTTTAGTTGTTGACGTCGTCCGTCGCCTCGGCCCACAGGGCACGCTCAGCCTGCTCGCTTTGGGACTTCTTAACCAGGGCTAGCGCGCCGATAGCCGCCCCAATCATCACCAGGATGCGCTTCATATGTCTCACTCCTTGTTGCGATCACGGTCACACGGTGGGTGGGCCTAACTGGACTTGAACCAGTGACCTCTGTCTTATCAGGACAGCGCTCTAACCGACTGAGCTATAGGCCCCACTTCACACCCCCCGACAGCGCGCGAACGCACCGCGATTGAGGCGACGCATGAGATTACCTCACGGCACGCCGGGCGGACAAAACGCCGGTTTCTACTCGTCGGACAGCGTCAGGTGAGCGCCGCCCACCAGGGCCGAGCAGACGTTGTAGAGGAACGCACTCAGCGTGGCCAAAGCCGTCAGGAGCAGCACATTTGCCACCGCGAAGACGACCGTCAACGATAGGACTCGACCCAGACCGATGTACTGCATCAGGTCGAATTGGCTCGCGCCGTCTTCACCGCTGGTGACCTGCACAATGAACGCATCGATGGTGTTGAACACGTTCATCCCCGACAACACCGTCCACAGCACGGCGACGGTGACGACCGTGGCAATCCCCAGGCCAACAGCAACCAGCAGCGAGATCTTGAACACCGACCAGGGGTCAACGCGCTGGATGGTCAGGCGCACGCGACGTGGACCGGTGCGGCGCCCCTTGCGGGGATCGGAGCGTTGGGCCGACGACGCAGCGCCAGCCTCGGCACCTGGACGACCCGCAGATGCGGCAGCGGCTGATCCGCCAGCTGCCCCGGCCGTCCGAGCCGCCGCAGAGCGACGAGCAGAGAGGTCTTGTCGTGGGGCAACCCGGGCCATAGCGGCATCTCGCATCGAGCTTGCCCTCGCCTTGGGCGGCGTCTCAGCCTTCGCTGAATCGCCGCTACCTGTGTCTCCAGCAGACGTCGCGGCGGCGTGAGCCGTCTCCACCTCAGCGGTGTCGTCGGCAGGATCGGTCACCGAGGACTCGGGGGCCTGCGTGTCGCTGCGCTCCGTAGTGCCCATCACTGGCCTCCTGTGTCGCCGTCCTCGGGGGTCTCATCCTCGGGCTCGACGTCGCTGACTAACGCTTCGGGCTGCCCTGCCGTGTCCGACGCTACGCCATCATCGATCGGCTCGGCGGTAACCTCGGCTCCATCCAGGGCATCGGCTAGTTCAGTTTCGGCGTTGCGAGCGACCGCAACGATCGAGTCACCCTTACCGGGGGTAGCAAATCGCACGCCTGCGGTGTCGCGCCCCGTGACCCGCACCTGATCGATCGCCGAGCGCACGACGTTGCCGTGCTCCATCACGACCAACACCTCATCGCCTGAATCCACCGTGAGCGCACCGACCAAAGTGCCACCCTTGTCGCTGGACTTGGCGACCTTGATGCCCAAACCGCCACGGCCCTGCACGCGGTATGCCGACACGGGGGTGCGCTTAGCCATCCCGGTCTCGAAGACCACAAAGACAAACGGATCCTCGCCGGCGGTGACAACCTGCATAGCGAGCAAGTGGTCCTCGCCACGGAATTTCATCCCGGTCACCCCGGACGTCGCCCGGCCCATGGGCCGCAGCACCTCATCGGTCGCGGTGAAGCGCACGGACTGACCCTGCACCGACACCAGCAGCACATCGTCCTCGACCCCGGCCAACCCGGCGCTGACGAGCTCGTCGCCGTCACGCAGGTTCACTGCGATCAAACCACCGGTGCGGGGGGAGTCGTAGTCGCCCAAACGCGTCTTCTTGACCAACCCGTTGCGGGTGGCCAGCAGCAGGTATGCCGAGTGGTCGTAGTTCGTGAGCGTCAGCACCTGCGCGATCTGCTCACCGGGCTGGAAGGCCAGCAGGTTGGCTACGTGCTGGCCCTTACCGGTGGGCCCGCCCTCAGGGATCTCGTACGCCTTCGCGCGATAAACCCGACCGAGGTTGGTGAAGAACAACAACCAGTGGTGGGTGGACGTGGTGAAGAAGTGGCCCACCACATCGTCGGCGCGCAGCGACGTGCCGCGTCGACCCTTACCGCCACGGTGCTGCGGGCGGTATTCGGCGACCTTGGTGCGCTTGGCGTATCCACCACGAGTGATGGTGACCACGACGTCTTCTTCAGGAATGAGGTCTTCCATCGACATGTCGCCATCGAAAGCATGGATCACGGTGCGCCGATCGTCGCCATACTTGGCGACGATCTCGCCGAGCTCTTCGCTCACGATGGTGCGCTGGCGCTGCGGGCTGTCGAGGATGGCCTGGTACTCGACGATCATCGCTTCGAGGCGGTCGTGCTCCTCGATGATCTTCTGCCGCTCCAACGCCGCGAGCCGGCGCAACTGCATGTCGAGGATGGCGCGTGCCTGGACCTCGTCGATGTCGAGCAGGTCGATCAACCCGTTGCGGGCATCTTCGACCGTGGCGCTCGCGCGGATGAGGGCAATGACCTCGTCGAGCATGTCCAGTGCCTTGAGGAGACCTCGCAAGATGTGGATCTGCTCTTCGGCGCGCCGCAGGCGGTATCGGGTGCGGCGGACGATGACTTCGATCTGGTGGTCCACCCAGTGCCGCACGAACGCCGAGAGCGGCAGCGTGCGCGGCACACCATCGACGAGGGCCAGCATGTTGGCGCTGAAGTTTTGCTGCAACTGCGTGTGCTTGTAGAGGTTGTTGAGCACGACCTTGGCCACGGCGTCACGCTTGAGCACCACAACCAACCGCTGGCCGGTACGGCCCGAGGTCTCGTCGCGTAGATCGGCGATGCCGCCAAGCTTGCCGTCGTTGACCAGCTCGGCAATTTTTTTCGCCAGAGAGTCGGGGTTGACCTGGTAGGGCAGCTCGGTGACCACCAGGCACTGACGGCCCTGGACTTCTTCGACCTCGACGACCGCGCGCATCGGAATTGACCCGCGACCGGTGCGGTAGGCGTCTTCGATGCCCGACTTGCCCATGATCAGGGCGCCGGTGGGGAAGTCTGGCCCGTGAATGCGGGCGATCAGCGCTTCGAGCAGTTCGTCGCGAGTGGCCTCCGGGTTGTCCAGCAACCATTGGACCCCATCGGCGACCTCACGCAGGTTGTGCGGCGGGATCTGCGTGGCCATGCCGACCGCGATCCCCGCCGAGCCGTTGACCAGCAGGTTCGGGAAGCGGGCGGGCAACACGGCAGGCTCTTGGGTTTTGCCGTCGTAGTTGTCCACGAAGTCCACGGTGTCTTCGTGGATGTCGCGGACCATCTCCATCGCCAACGGCGCCATCCGGCATTCGGTATACCGAGGGGCAGCTGCTGGGTCGTCCCCGGGGGTGCCGAAGTTGCCTTGGCCCTGCACGAGCGGATAGCGCAACGACCAGGGCTGCACTAGACGCACCAAGGCGTCGTAGATCGCCGAGTCACCGTGCGGGTGATAGTGACCCATGACGTCGCCGACGACGCGCGAGCACTTGTTAAAGCCGCGGTCGGGACGGTAGCCACCGTCATACATCGCATAGAGCACGCGACGGTGCACCGGCTTGAGGCCATCTCGCACGTCAGGCAGAGCACGAGACACGATCACGCTCATCGCGTATTCGATGTAGCTGCGTTGCATTTCCGCGTTGAGGTCAACAGCCTCGATGCGGTCGGTCATCGGCGTTTCAGTCATTCACAGTCCTTTATCGCGCTTTAGATATCGAGAAATCTGACGTCTTTGGCATTGCGCTGAATGAATCCGCGTCGGCTCTCGACGTCCTCACCCATCAGCACCGCAAAGATCTCGTCAGCAGCAGCCGCGTCTTCCAACGTGACGCGCAACAACACGCGGCCGTCGGGGTCCATCGTGGTGTCCCACAGTTCCTTGTAGTCCATCTCGCCCAGACCCTTATAGCGCTGCACGCCCGAGTCCTTGGGCAGCCGGCGACCGTTGGACAGACCGTCCTTGATCACGGCGTCGCGCTCGCGGTCACTGAAGACGTATTGGTGCTCGTGGTTGGTCCACTTGATCCGGAACAACGGCGGCTGCGCCAAGTAGACGTAGCCGGCCTCGATCAAGGGACGCATGAAGCGGAACAGCAACGTCAGCAGCAGCGTGCGGATGTGTAGACCGTCGACGTCGGCATCGGCCATCAAGACGATCTTGTGATACCGCGCCTTGGTGATGTCGAAATCTTCACCGATGCCCGTGCCAAAGCCGGAAATCAGCGCCTTGACCTCTTGGTTGCCCAGGATGCGGTCCAAGCGAGCCTTTTCGACGTTGAGGATCTTTCCCCGAATCGGCAAGATCGCCTGGTTGTGCGGGTTGCGACCGGCGACGGCTGAGCCACCAGCCGAGTCGCCCTCGACGATGAAGACCTCGGAGATCGTGGGGTCTTTGGTCTGGCAGTCGCGCAGTTTGCCCGGCAGTCCTCCACTTTCGAGCAGTCCCTTACGGCGAGTGGCCTCGCGAGCCTTGCGCGCTGCCATCCGAGCGGCCGAAGCCTGCACCGCCTTATTCACGATCTCGCGGCCTTCGCGGGGGTGGGCCTCCAACCAGTGCGACAACTCGTCGCCCATGATTTTCTGCACGAAACCCTTGACCTCAGAGTTACCCAGCTTCGTCTTGGTCTGGCCTTCGAACTGGGGCTCGCCGAGTTTGATGTGAATGACTGCGGTCAAGCCTTCGCGGATGTCATCACCGGTGAGGTTGACGTCTTTCTCGCGGAGCACCTTATTGCTTCGCGCAAAGTCGTTGATCAACCGGGTCAACGCCGTGCGGAATCCTTCTTCGTGGGTTCCACCCTCGTGCGTATTGATCGTGTTTGCGTAGGTATGCACCGATTCGGTGTAGGAACCGGTCCACTGCATCGCCACCTCAAGCGACATCATGCGCTCTTTGTCCTCGCTCTCGAAGGCGATGACTTCGTCGTGCACTGGCTCGCTGCGCTTGGATTTGTTGAGGTGAGTCACGTAGTCGAGCAGCCCGTTGGCGTAGGCGAACGTGACGAACTTTCCGGCCTTGCTCGATGTCGCCAGCAACGCCTCGCCGGAGTCAGCATCGCCGTCCGTGGTTTCAAGGTCCACCCCGTCGATGGGGTCATCATCAAGAGCATCGGGGTCTGCCTCGACGGGCACCCGCTCGTCCCCGAGCGTGATCGTCAGCCCTTTGTTCAAAAAGGCCATCTGCTGAAAGCGTGCCCGCAGCGTCTCGAAGTCGAAGTCAACAGTGTCGAAGATCTCGGTGGAGGGCCAGAAGGTGACCATCGTGCCTGTCTCTGACTCTGGGATCGCCTCATCCCGAGACAGCGGCGCCCGGGGCACTCCGAGGTGATACGTCTGGCGGAAGACGCTGCCCCGCTGACGGACCTCGACGTCAAGACGCTCCGAGAGCGCATTAACCACTGAGGAGCCGACGCCGTGCAGACCGCCGGAGACGGCATACCCGCCGCCGCCGAATTTTCCGCCGGCGTGCAACTGGGTGAGCACGAGCTCGACGGCAGGCTTCTTCTCGATCGGGTGAATGTCGGTGGGGATGCCGCGACCGTTATCAATCACCCGCACACCAGCATTGGCCAGCAGGGTGATGGCAATGTGGTCGGCGTGCCCGGCGAGCGCCTCATCAACAGAGTTGTCGACGATCTCCCAGACCAGGTGGTGCAGGCCGCGCTCACCAGTAGAACCGATGTACATACCGGGGCGTTTGCGGACTGCCTCGAGGCCTTCCAACACCTGAATTGCGTTGGCGTCGTAGGCCGGAGCGGTGGCGAGCGACTCGGGCTGCACGTCGCTCACCGGTGCCTCGTCGGCGCTCGCGTCACTCTCATCGGGGCGCGGTTCATCGTGTGGTTCAACCGTAGTCACGGGGCTCCTCGTCGATAAGGGACAGACCCAGAGAAGTTTACCTGGCGTAAGCACCTAGAGGTGCCATCTGTGGACCGTGTATGCCGGTTGGCACGATTTTCAGCGCGTCTGCCAGGATCGTGTACGCACCCACACCCTGTAGCGGGTCACAGCGCCGTTCCGGCGGAGCCCGCGCTGAGGAACTCTGAGGTCACCCGTAGGTGTCACGCGGCCCAGGCCCGGGAGCCCGCAGCGGACCCTTGCGCCAACTCGGCCCTCCCGGAGCGTGGACGACGATGTCGGTGACGGTTTCGAGGCCCACCTCGGTTTCGATCCGGGTTAATATCGAGTTTTTGAGCAGGCGCATTTGGGTCGCCCAGGCGGTCGAATCGGCTCGGACCGTGAGAATTGTGCCCTCAAAACTGACCGGCTCGACGTGGGCCGCAACGTGCTCACCGACGATCACCCGCCAGCGACCAACGACCGACCCCACCTGGACCTGAGCATCCCAACCCCGGGAGGTGATCAGCCGCTCGACCTCGGCTCCCAGGGCTTGCGGGTCGGCCTTGTCCTTTGACCCCTCGACGAGTCCGCGCCGCCTCGTCATGTCGGTGGAGGACCCGCCGGTCCGGCCCGCTGTGCCCGGGCGGTATCCCCGAGCTTTCGCCCCCGATCGGGCGCGCGCCAACGCTTGCGCCGCTGCCGACATACCCCCATCTGGCTCGTCGGGCTCTGGCGCACCGCCAGCCTCACCGTTTCCCTCGACGGCTGCAGGCCCTTCGTCGCTCATAAGTTCGCCGCCTCGCGCAGGGAAATCGACTGCTCACACACATCGAAGACGGCCCCACCGAGCAGCGACTCCGGCACGTCTTGGGCCACCGCCGCGGTCACGATCACTTGCTCGCAGTCGCTGACCAACTCGGCTAGCCGAACCCTGCGCCTGGTGTCGAGCTCAGCGAAAACATCGTCGAGGATCAACACCGGGTCGGTGCCCAAGTCACGCCGCAGCAACTGGAAAGACGCCAACCGAAGCGCCAACGCGATCGACCACGACTCCCCGTGACTGGCGTATCCCTTGGCTGGTAACTCACCCAGAATCAACTCGACGTCATCGCGGTGCGGCCCGACCAGAGACACCCCGCGCTCGCGCTCGGCGGACGCACGCTGCTCCATCGTCTCCAGGATCGCCTCCTGCAACTCCGCCTGGGTGGGCACCTCTCCCGCGGCTAGCGCTGGCGCGATCCCGTCGTGCAACCCCGATCGGTATGTCGCGCTCGCGGCTCCGTCACTGTCGCTGATCGCTGCGTAGGCCCCACCGAGGAAGGGCGCCAAGTCGTGCAGGAGGCGCAACCGTGCGTAGTTCAGGGCGGCGCCCACCTGGGCCACGTGCGTGTTGAACACGGCGAGGGTGTCGAACGCCGATCCCTCTTCCGGCAGCGCCACGCTCGAACGGGATGAGGATACGACGCGCGCAGGCCCTCTCCCCGCACGCATGGCCTTCAATAACGCGTTGCGTTGCTTGAGAGCTTTGTCGTAATCACTGCGCACCCCGGACCATCGTGGCTGGCGAGCGACCAGCAGATCGTCCAAGAAGCGACGACGCTCACTCGGGTCGCCCTTGACAAGGGCCAGATCCTCCGGGGCGAACAACACCGTGCGCAGCGTGCCGAGCAGATCACGCTGGCGCGGCAGCGGTGAGCGATTGAGTCGGGCACGGTTGGCCCGACCGGCCACGATCTCCAACTCCACCAACGAGTCACGCTCTTCGCGCTGGACCGTCGCGCGAATGATGGCCGTGTTGGCACCCGCCCGGATCAGCGGGGCGTCATGGGCGACGCGGTGGCTGGCGAGGGTGGCGACGTATCCGGCCGCCTCAACCAGGTTGGTCTTTCCTTGGCCGTTGCGGCCCAAAAGGATGGACACGCCCGCACCCAACGAGACCCTCGCTTCGGCATACCCGCGGAAGTCGACGACGTCTAGCTGAGTGAGGCGCACAATCCCATCATCACCGGCCCTGCATCAACCTGAGGCTGATACAGGGTCAGTGCGTCGCCGTTCCGCTGCCTGAGTTGGGGCCTGAGCTCGGAGTGGGGGCGTCGTCGGGGACTGCGCCGCCACCTGAGGAAGGTCCTGCCTTATCGGCGTGATTTCCGTTGTCAAGCATGGTGACCTCGTGACCGCCGAACTCGCCACGCAACGCGGCAACCGCCTGCATCGCGGGGGAGTTCTCCTGGCGGGAGGCAAACCGGGCGAAGAGCGCGGCGCTGATGACAGGCACGGGCACACCCACCTCGATGGCCTCCTGCACCGTCCATCGGCCTTCGCCGGAATCCGTGGTGTATTCGCTGATGCCTTCGAGATTCGGGGTGTCTTCGAGGGCTTGGACCAGGAGGTCCAGCAGCCAAGAACGCACCACGGTGCCTCGGCTCCACGCCTGGAAGCAACCCTTGACGTCCTTAACCATGTCCTTCGCAGTGAGCAACTCGAAGCCCTCTGCATAGGCCGCCATCAGGCCGTACTCGATGCCGTTGTGCACCATTTTGGCGTAATGGCCAGCACCGACGTCGCCGGCGTGGACGAAACCCTCTTCGCGCGGACCCTCTGGCCGCAGCGCGTCAAAGATCGGCATCGCCATCTCGACGTGTTCGTCGCGGCCACCGCACATCAGGCCGTAACCGTTGTCGAGGCCCCAGATGCCACCGGAAACACCGCAGTCAACGAAGCCGATGCCTTTAGCCGCCAACTGCTCGTCGTGCTTGGCGTCTTCGATGAAGTGAGAGTTGCCGCCTTCGATGATCAAATCGCCTTCATCGAGGAGCTCCCCGAGAGCCTCAAGCGTTTTTTCGGTGGGGCCACCGTGGGGCACCATCACCCACATCGTGCGGGGCTGCTGCACCGCCGCCACCAGATCTTCGAGCGAATCAACGTCGCGGACGCTTTCGTCAAGGTCGTAGCCGAACACCTCGTGGTCTGCGCGGCGCAGTCGCTCACGCATGTTGCCGCCCATTTTGCCCAAGCCGATCATTCCGAGTTGCATGCCGAATCCTCGCTATGTGGGGTGTTGGTGCAGGTCCTTGCGCTGCGAGCTTCAGCCAGCGAAGCGCACAGGCATCAGAACATAACGATATGACTCGTCGGCCACTCCGTCGATCTCAGATTGCCCACTGAGCACCGCAGGACGCGACGGCTGCGTGAACGCCATGCGGGTAAACGGTTTGCCCAGAGCCCCCAAACCGTCGAGCAGGAACTGCGGGTTGAACGCGATCTCGACCTCAGGTCCGGTGAGCGTCGACTCGATCGCCTCACTGCCCTGGGCGTCCTCGCCGGTCCCTGCCTCGATGGCAACTTGGCCATCGGTGAGGCGAAGTCGCACGGGGGTGTTGCGCTCGGCCACCAGAGCCACACGACGGACGGCCTCGATCAGCGCGTGCGTGTCGATGATGGCCACTGTGTCCACGCTGCTGGGGAAAATCGAAGTGACCTTGGGGTATTCGCCGTCGAGCAGACGCGTGGTCGCCCGGCGCGATCCAGCCTCGAAGCCGATCAGTCCCTGACCGCCATCGGCATCTCCCAAAGCGATGTCAATCGATCCGGCTGCGCCCAGGGCCTTGGCCGTCTCGGACAGCGTGCGAGCGGGGATGAGCGCCACATGCGAGGCGTCGGTTTTATCGGGCGTCCAGGTGAACTCGCGCATCGCCAGGCGGTAGCGGTCGGTGGCAAGCATGGTGATCTTCTCGCCATCAATCTCCACACGCACACCGGTCAGAATCGGCAGGGTGTCGCCTCGGTCGGCGGCAATGGACACCTGGGCGACCGCCTGGGTGAAAGTATCTGCGCCGATGTTGCCGCTGGCCACGGCAGGCGTGGGTAGCGAGGGGTAGTCGTCCACGGGCATCTGAATCAGCGAGAAGCGGCTCGAGCCACAACTGAGGCCGACCTTGGTGCCCTGGGTAGCGAAGTCCACGGGCTGAGTCGGGAGGTTGCGCGAGATGTCGGCGAGCAACTTGCCGAGCACCAGCACCTTGCCGCCCTCGGAGACGTCCGCTGCGACGGTGACCGTGGCGGAGATCTCGTAGTCGAACGCCGAGAGCGTCAATGTTCCTGATTCGTCGGCTTGTAGCAAGACACCGGCAAGGACGGGGACCGGTGGCCGGCTACTCAGCCCGCGAACAACCCAGGCAACTGCCTCTGCGAGCACGTCGCGCTCAACACGAAACTTCACGACAGTCAGCCTCTTTACTTCCGGTTGTGGACTCTCGGCGGTGAGCCGGGACACGTGGAGGATGACAGTAGCCCTCCGTTTGGGGCCAGGCCAACCCGCTGCGCACTTGTAGTTCTGTCGAGATGACGTCGTGGGCCGTTCGCAAGGGACGCGGGGCGGATATCTAGGGGGATTAATGGTCTCGTAGTCGTCATAGGGGCTGTGGACACTGTGGATAAAGGGTCGTCGACGCAGGTGCACAGGCGTGGCGTGGGTGTGGACCGCCGGTGGACTCGTGGGGGATGGGCCAAGGACTCTTGGGGACGCTGAATGCCTGTCCACAACTCGGGTTGACGAATGAGGCTGTGCGTCCCCCGCTGATGTGTCGGCATACCCATCATGTCCACAGGGCCTGTGTATGCCGACCCGCGGCTGTGGGTGAGCAGAAGGTTGCCGGGGGGTGACAAGCCGGTGACCTCGCAGGATGCCGTCAAAAGATACCCACAGCGTTGTCCACAGAAATTGTGGATAACTCGGTGTTAGCGCGCTGCTGACTTGCGGATGGCGCCGGTGAGTTCGGTGATTTGGTCGAAGAGGGATCGACGTTCGCCAATGAGTTGGCGAATCTTGCGTTCTGCGTGCATCACGGTGGTGTGATCTCGGCCGCCAAACTCTTGACCAATCTTGGGCAAGGAGAGCTCGGTGAGCTCGCGGCAGAGGTACATGGCGATCTGTCGGGCGTTGACCAGCGTGCGCGAGCGTGAGGGCCCGCACAGGTCGTCCACCGAGATGCGGAAGTACTCCGAGACCTCGGTCAGGATCGTTGCCGCGGTGATCCGACCTGAATTGGCGTTCGGAATGATGTCTTTGAGGACATCGCTGGCTAAATCTGCGGTGGGGGGTTGCCCGGACAGCGACGCGAAGGCCGTGACACGGATCAGCGCGCCTTCTAGTTCGCGAATGTTGGTGCTGATCTTGCTGGCGATGAGCTCGAGCACCTCAGGCGGAGTGGTCATCCGCTCTTGGGCAGCTTTCTTTTGCAGGATGGCGATGCGGGTCTCGAGGTCGGGCGGCTGGACGTCGGTGAGGAGGCCCCATTCGAAGCGGCTGCGCAGGCGCTCGGCGAAACCAGACAGCTTCTTTGGAGGCTGGTCAGAGGTGATGACCACCTGCTTTTCGCTGTTGTGCAACGTATTGAAGGTGTGGAAGAACTCTTCGACCGTCTGCTCTTTACCTTGCAAAAACTGGATGTCGTCGATCAGCAGGAAGTCGATGTTGCGATAGCGCCGCTGGAAAGCACCTGCCTTGTCGTCGCGAATGCTGTTGATGAAGTCGTTCGTGAACTCTTCGGAGTTGACGTACCGCACCCGTGTCTGGGGGTAGAGGTTGCGCGCGTAGTGGCCAATGGCGTGCAACAAGTGCGTCTTACCCAACCCCGACTCGCCATAGATGAACAGCGGGTTGTAAGCACGGGCCGGCGCCTCGGCCACCGCGAGGGACGCTGCGTGGGCGAAACGGTTGGACGAGCCAGAGACGAAGGTGTCGAAGGTGTACTTGGGGTTGAGGCGCGAGTCGCCGTCAGTCGTCGTGGCCGCTCCGACCCCAACTACGCTGCCAGCTTCACGCCGGTTCACGTCATGGCGGTTGGTGTCACGGCGGTTCGAATCGAGTTGCGGCTGGGTCGGGGGCCGCACGTCATCGCGAGCCTCGGGTTCGGCAGCCAGGGCAGCAGCCTCATCAGCTGGCAAGGATGGGGTGCCTTCTCCTTCGACCTGCCGGCGAAGGTCTGCATCGACGGTGATCGCCAATCGCACCTCTTGGCCAAGCAAACTGGTCAAAGCCTGGATGACCGGCAGCCGGAGGGTGGTTTCTAGGGTGTCTTTGGTGTGGTCGTAGGGAACCGCCAGCAAAGCGGTCGAATCCAGCAGCCCGACGAGACGCGTCAGACGTAAGAAGGCACGCTCGCGAGGGGCTATCCCAGAGGTGTCAATCTGCTCGACGGCGCGCGACCATACGTGGGCGAAATCGATCGGCTCTGACGTCATAGGGCTGGTCCTTGTCGTTGGGCTTGGCTTACTGCCACAAGCGAACTCGATCCTGCCCCACAGCAGTCGATGCACAGTAAAGTGGCAATATGGAAATGGCCATCCACAACGTTATCCACAAGCTGTGTACGAAACGGTGGACAAAAAGATCGCGAAGTAGAGGACGCTATCAGGTCCGGGTGCTGGCTACGTAACACGACGAAGGCCGACGGGTTTGACCGCTTGTGTGAGGCTCCCGTACCGTAAGCAGGTCCTTGTAGACGCCCATCAACGATGCCCGGCACGCAACATTGCGTGTGCAGGTGCGGTGCGGCGCGAGACAAGCAAATGAATTTCCCTGGTGCGGTGGCCCGTGCCGCCGCGATTAATGGAGTTGTGATGAGCAAGCGTACTTTTCAGCCGAACACCCGCAAGCGTTCCAAGGTGCACGGCTTCCGCCTGCGTATGCGGACTCGCGCCGGGCGCAGCATTGTGGCCTCGCGTCGCCGTAAGGGCCGCGAAAAGCTGACGGCGTAACCGCCTCCTTCCGGCGGTTCCTATGTTGCCCAAGCATCATCGGCTGCGAAAGCCGAGCGACTTCACTGCCGTCATGCGCGGTGGCAGTGGCTTGGGTGCCCGTCGCGCTGGGACGGCTCGGATCGTGCTCCACCGTGGGCCGGTCGATCCGTCGTCTCCCGTTACCCATCCTGCAAGGGTGGGTTTTGTGGTGTCGGGTGCAGTCGGTAACTCTGTTGTGCGTCATCGGGTCACCCGTCGACTCCGAGCGCTGATGTCGGACCGGATCGCCGCATGCCCACCGGGCACTCAACTGGTGATCAGGGCGAATCCTGCTGCAGGGCAATCTACTTCGGTTGATCTCGCGAAGGACCTTGATCGCATGCTGGCGAAGGTCTTGAGATGAGTGGTTCTGGAACCAGCCGGGTAATCGCTGTGCCCTTGGTTTTGTTGGTGCGCGCTTACCAGTTGCTCATCTCTCCACTGCTCGGGCCGACCTGCAAGTTCTACCCGTCATGCTCGGCGTATGCAGTGACGGCTCTGCAAGCCCACGGGCCGCTTCTTGGCGTGTGGCTCGCAGCCCGCCGTCTCCTTCGTTGCCACCCGTGGAGCCACGGCGGCGTTGATCACGTACCCCCGCGTCATAGCAAGACGCACTCGATGACCGGTGAGCTCAGCTCACCCCAAACCTGAGGACGCGTCAGTTTGATCGACACACTGCTCTTCCCGTTCACCTGGTTCGTGTCCACGATCATGGTGGGCTTCGAACTCATGCTCACCAGCCTCGGCATGTCGGACACCAACGGTGCGACCTGGGTGCTGTCGATCATCGGCCTGGTGATCGTTTTGCGGATCCTGCTGATGCCGCTGTTCGTAAAACAGATTCGGTCACAGCGGCGGATGCAGCTTCTGCAGCCCGAATTGATGAAGATTCAGAAGAAGTACAAGGGGCGCAAGGATGAGGCCTCTCGTAAGGCGATGACTGAAGAGTCCTTCGGTTTGTATAAGAAGCACGGCACCAACCCGTTCTCCTCGTGTCTGCCGATCTTGATGCAGATGCCCTTCTTCTTCGCACTTTTCCGCATGTTGACGCACGTCGATGACGTGGCTTTGGGTACCCGGGAACCCATTGGGTTCTTTAGTCAGGACCTGGCTAGCAAGATGGAGAACGCGACCGTCTTTGGTGCCCAGCTGTCAGAGTCGTTCCTGCACGACTCTGGCACCCCGGCTAAGATTCTGTCGCTGATCCTTATCATCGCCATGGGCTTCACGCAGTTCATTACTTCGCACCAGTTGATGCGCAAGAACATGCCAGCGGCCGCACTCAATGGGCCCATGGCGCGTCAGCAGGCCATCCTCATTTACGTCCTGCCGATCATGTTCGCCGTGTTCGGTGTGAACTTCCCGCTGGGCGTCCTGATCTACTGGACGACCACTAACTTGTGGACGATGGGTCAGCAGTTCTACGTCATCCGGGCCATGCCAGCACCAGGCTCACCGGCTGAGAAGGCAATGGAGCAACGCCGTTTGGCCAAGGGCAAGCCGATTGAGAAGTTCCAGCTCAGCGGGGCGACGGACGACGAGACTGAGACTGAAGAGCCCACCAAACAGAGCGGTCAACGGGTGCAGCCGCAGGGCAAAAAGCGTGCCAAGAACCGACCGAAGAGCAACAGACCTAAGGGCCGATAGCGCCCACCGAGGACGGCTGGCCCCCTGAGCCTTGGCCAGCACGGCTCGACGACCCACAATTCCGCACCACCTATGCAGGAGCACTTCATGGAAAACGATGTAGAGACCACCTCTCCCTTTGCCCCCCCGGCGTCTGCCGACAATGGCGGTGCCCAAGCGCAGGGGGCTGTTGCCGACGCCGCTGACACCGACGCCGCTGACACCGACGACTCGGCAGCGTCAGCGAAGCTCGCTAGCGACAACGCGGCGTCAGAGCTCGATGCGCCAGAATCGGTGTCCGAAGGCGACGCAGACTCGGCAACTGAGGGCGATGAGTCAGAGGGCGATGAGTCAGAGGGCGACGAGCCTGCCGCACCCACGTCGCGTCGATCAGGTTCGTCGTCCAAGGCAGACCTAGAGCGTGAAGGGGAAGTTGCCGCTGACTTCCTCGAGACCCTCATGGACATCGCGGACCTACACGGTGAACTAGATGTTGACGTCGATGGTGACCGCGCAGCCGTTTCGATTGTTGATTCCGAAGAAGGTAGCGTGCCTCGTCGCCTCGTTGGCACGAAGGCCAACGTTCTGGAAGCATTGCAAGAGTTGACTCGGCTTGCGGTGCAAGCAGAGACCGGC
>JBBSKS010000047.1:0-14969 GCA_038256095.1 Actinomycetales bacterium
GTTGTGCCCTCGGCGCGATTCGAACGCGCGACACCCGCTTTAGGAGAGCGGTGCTCTATCCCCTGAGCTACGAGGGCGGGGCTGCGCACGGCAACCGCTGGGACCAGAGGCAAGTCTGCCACGGATCAACCGTGCGACCATGACGCCGTGACGGCAACACAGATCCCTACCACCACGCAGGTCGCGCAGATTCAACTCCGCACGGTGCGGACGCTGATGACGTCGCAAATGCTCGGTGGCATCGGTGTCGCCAGTGGCATCGCGGTCGGGGCGCTTATGGCTGCCGACATCAGCGGCAGCGACTCGCTGTCGGGCCTCGCTAGCACCAGCCAGGTGCTCGGCGGCGCCCTGTTCACCATCCCGATCGCCGCGTTGATGGCCTCACGCGGCCGCCGGGTCGGGCTCGTCGCGGCATACGTCGTGGGCACGGTCGGCGCGATCCTCGCGATCACCGCCACGGTGATCGGTTCGTTCGCTCTGCTCCTCTTCGGCACGTTGTGTTTCGGAGCGGCCACCACCGCCAACAGCCAATCGCGGTATGCCGCCGTCGACCTCGCCATTCCCAGTCGCCGAGGGCGTCAACTCAGTCTCGTCGTGTGGGCCACCACCATCGGATCGGTCCTTGGCCCCAACATGATTGGCCCGGGCGCGGCGATTGCCCGCACGCTCGGCATACCCGATCTGGCCGGTGCCTGGGTGATCAGTTCCGTCGGGTTCAGCGCAGCCATCGCCGTCTTGTGGGTCGCCTTGCGCCCAGACCCGCTGCTGACCGCGCGCGCCCTCGCTGCATCAGAGGTCGAGTTCATCGAGGCACCCGCGCCCACCCGGTCCGGCAAATCCAAGGGGAATGTGCGGCGCGGCTTCTCGATCATCCGCGCCACTCCGACCGCGCTACTCGGCACGATCGCCGTCGCCGGAGGCCACGTCGTGATGGTCTCGGTGATGGTCATGACGCCCCTGCACATGAAGCACGGTGACGCCTCGATCGAGATCATCGGCTTCGTCATTTCGCTACATATCCTGGGTATGTTCGGCCTCTCGCCGCTGTCCGGGTACCTCACCGACCGCTTCGGCTCGCCCGCCGTGATCGTTGGCGGAGTTGCCCTGCTGCTCTCAGCATGCCTCTTTGCTGGTCTGTCCGGCGCCGGCTTCTCGTGGATGCTCAGCGTCGGCCTTTTCCTGCTGGGCTTGGGCTGGTCGGCGACCATGGTGGCCGGCTCGTCACTCATCGCTGGGTCCGTTGGGGTGGGTGATCGACCTGCGGTGCAAGGCGCCTCAGACGTCGCTATGGGCCTGTCCGCCGCCTTGGGGGGCGCGCTCGCTGGTGTCGTCGTTGACGTCTTCGGCTACGGCTGGCTGTGCCTGTTCGCTGGCGTGGCCGCTGCAGCGCTCGGCGTATATACAACATCGTCGCGGGAAGTCGTTAACCTGTCGGCGTGAGTATCACAGGGGAAAGGTCTGACTCGCGCCTCGACGGCGTAGCCGCTGCCATGGCGACGTGGCGCGACGAATTAAGCGTCCTGGGGGGCGCAAGCACTCTGCTGTGGCGCTCCGACGAGCCTCGCAGCACCTTCGACGTGACCGTGGCCCACCCCTCCGGTGTCGCGAAGCTACTGGCCGGTCACCGCACCCTGCTCTCCGAGGTCGTCCGCGAACCCACCGCCCGGAGAGAAGCCCGGAGGCGCATCCGCGGCCTGCACGCGAAAACCGTTGAGTTGCGCACCGAACACGGCGTGACCTCATGCTTCGTCGCCGCGGGGATCGCGTCCTGGTCCGTGCCAAGTGGCACAACGCTTCCCGCCGCCCCGGTGCTGCTTCGAGGCGCGCAGATCAACCCGGTTGATGCGGCATACCAAGATTTTGCGCTGCAACTCGATCGCGAGGCGGTCTTCAACCCGGTGCTGGCGAGGTACATCAGGGATGAATTCGGGGTTGACGTTGACACCCGCGAGCTCGTCCGGCTCTCGGCCACAGACTTCTTCTACCCCCGAGCCACCTTCGCCGCAATGACGCGGTTGTGCGGCTCGATCAAGGGCTTCCGGATCATCCCGCGCACCGTCATCGGGACCTACCCGTGGGCCAAACTCGACCTCGTTGAGCACATGGCAGGCGACCCGGCGGTCCTGGCCGAGCACGACCTGATCGCCGCGTTGGCCGGCCACCCGGTGCCCCAACAGCCCGCTTCGGCGGCTTCCGGGGACTCCCACGCACTTCCGGGCGAGTTCGCGGTCCTCGACGCCGACGCTCCCCAACGCGAGGTCCTCTCGGAGCTGCGAAGCGGCGCGAGCGTCGTGCTGGACACTCCAGCCGGGACAGGAGCTACCCAAACGGTGGCTAATGCCCTCGCAACAACCTTGGCCCAAGGGAAAACTGTGCTCGTCGTGAGCCAAGAACGTCCGGCCCTTGACGCCCTGCGCCGCAGGCTGGCCCACGTGGGTCTCGACGACGTGGTGCTCGACCTTCCCGAGGACAGGCGCCGCGCCATCTCGGTCATCTCAGCCTTAGCTGCTCAACTCGACGCTCCGCCGCTCGTCCCCGAACTGCCCGCCGATCCATCGCCCCGCTGGGTTGCTGCCCGTGACGTGCTGGCCAAGCACGATCAGAGCATGCATTCCCCCTACGATCCGTGGGATCAATCGCTGGCCCAAACTCAGGCAGCGCTGACCGGGCTGAAGAATCGCGCTCGACCTCCGGCTTCTGCCGTGAGGCTGCCCGAGTCGGTGCTCGGCACGCTGGCAGGCGAGCGGCTCGGTGAGGTTTGTGGCGTGCTCAGCGGTGCTGCCAAAAACGCGTTGTGGACCATCGACCCTCATCCCGACCCTTGGTTTGGTGCCACCCTGCTCAGCCGCGCGGACGCTGATCGGGCCCAAGGCTTGGTTGCCCGCTTGGTCGGCGGAGAGCTCGCCGCCGCCCGCGCCCAGATTCGTGAGGTATGCCGAACCGCAGGTCTATCCGAGCCGCTGACTCTGAACCAATGTCAAGACCGCGTCGACCTGCTGGCCCGAGTGCACGAGACCAGCGACCACTTCCGGCCCCAGGTCTACGAGGCTGCCCTCAACGATCTTGTGGCCGCCTACACCACCCGCGACAGCGTCATCGACCGACGCGAGGCGACCCGACACGGCGGGGAACGAATGGGCACGATGACGCGCGGGCGTCTCAAGCGCCAGGTGCGCACACTGCTACGCCCAGGCAAGCCGCCAGCTGATTTGCCCCAGCGCTTGGTGGCGGCGCGCAGCGAGCGTGCCGAATGGGAAGCGCTGGCCGGCAAAGCAGCCCGACCCCACAGCCCAGCAGGGTGGGAAGAGGCCCAAGCGGCGCTTGCAGACCTGCGACCGGACGTGGAGTGGTTGCGTGACGTGTTGGCCGGCACCGACGGCGACCCCGACTTCTTCACCTCCAATCTTGACCTGCTCATGATGCGACTGCTTCGCCTCGACGGGAGCGGGCAACGCGTCCAGAAAGCCGCTGATGCCTATAAGACCCTGGAGCCTTTGCGCCAAGACGGCTTGGGCCCGCTTGTGGACGACCTGGCCGGTCGAGGCGTCGCGGAGAATGCCATTGCCGCAGAGGTCGAGTGGGTCTTTCACGCGTCGTTGCTTGAACACATTCGCAGCGTTCAGTGGGGTTCGGCGCCCGACGCGGAGGCGGTCTCGACCTCGCATGAAGCCTTCCGGATTGCCGACCTGGAGCATGTGGCTCGCAACGCCGTCGTCGTTCGCCGCGCGATCGCTCAGCGCCTGCAGCGCGCGGTCACCGATCACCCCGATCAGGCCGAGGCACTGCTTGATGCGGCCGCGTCCAAGGTTGGCGACATCCGAGCGGTGCTGGCTGCATCTCCGGACGTCGTCACTGCGTTGCGCCCCGTCATGGTCGCCAGCCCGCTCATCGTCCCGGCCACGGTGCCGGAATCGCTAGAACTCGATGTGGTGGTGGTCGAGCACGCTCATCGCACGGCGGTCTCACACGCGATAGCGGCCATCGCTCACGCCAAGCAGACCTTCATCGTCGGCGACTCGATGCGCTCGGGGCCGAATGCCTTTAGTTATGTGGTCTCGACTGACGAAATGCACTCCGGTGGTTGCTCTCTGCTGAGCGCGGCGGCCACCCTGTTGCCGGTGCGCACACTCGATACCCATTACCGGGCACTCGATCAGCGCATGGTTTCGCCGGTCGCGTTGGCCGCGGCAACCCCCGTCAATGCCTACGCGGGTGTGCACGCTGCCGCTCGAGCCCAGTGGCGCGTTGTGCCCAGCGACGAGGATGTCACCTCGGCCGCCGTCACCTCGGTCATCGAATTGCTCAGTGGGCCCGATAGACGGTCTGTGGTGGTGCTCACCGACGATCAGACACACGCCGAGGCCATCGCGTTGGGTCTAGCCGAGGCTGCCGGCGCCGACCGCGGTGTCCGGGCCGCTTTAGACCGACAGCCGGGCCACGCCGTGAGCTGTATGCCACTACGCCGGTGGGCGGGGGATGTCTGCGACCACGTGGTGTGGGCTCGACAAGCAGGACGTGACGTGAGCGTGGCCGACGTGGCCACGGTGCTGGCCGCCGCGCGCCGCACGGTGCTGATGATGGGCGTTCAGCGACATGGCGCGAACCCGAGCAGTCAGGGTGCGGCCATGATCACCGAGTTGTTGCGCTCCAACGGCGCGGACGAAGTGCGCACCTCGACCAACCCGCTGGTCGCCGACCTCGTGTCACGCCTGCGAGCCGAAGGCCTCACGGTCCAGGCGCCGGTGGGCAAAGGACGGTATGCCGTACCTATCGGCATTGAGGACCCGAACCGACCGGGTCGCATGCTGGTGGCCATCGACGTCGACACGGAGCCGCTCGGACACAGCCCGGACCGCGACAGCATTCGGCTGCGGCCCGAGCAACTCAGCCGGCTGGGGTGGTTCCCGGTGGCGGTGCTTTCAGACAACCTGTTCCGGCACCCGGACCGCGAGGTCGCGGCCCTGACGTCACTGGTGCTCAAAAGCGCCGAAACGCCCTCGCCGGAGCCGCTGCCATCTGACCCGTCGACCTCCGGACCACCCGTGTCGGAGTCGTCGCGCTGATGGGTGAGGTCGATCGCCCGCACCGTGCGCGCAAGCCACGCCGTGCGGTGCGATCAGCGACGGACGGCGTACCTGAGAACGAGCGAGACATGATTGACGATCCGTTGAACGTCGATGAGTCCGATCGTGACGCCGAGTCCAATCGTGACGCCGCGCAACCAAAACCGGCAAGCCCGATGCCCGACGCCTGGTGGCACGAGCAACGACCCCCGCACTGGGGCTAATGAGTCAGCCTTGTATGTCCCTTTCGCGAAGCATGTCGCGGATCTCGCGCAACACCTGGACATCCGGTGCAATTGCTTCAGGCTCAGGCTCTTCCTCGCGGGCCTGGCGCTTGGCGAACTGGTTGCTCGGGACCACAAATACGAAGTAGACGACGGCGGCCGTGATCAGGAACACGATGACGGCGTTGATGATGGCGCTGATGTCAACGATCGTCGCCTCGTTGCCGCTGCGCAGCGCAAACTCGAGACCACTGGACTCGCCGCCGCCGATAGCGGCCAGGATCGGCTCGATCAACGACGTCACGACGGTGGAGACGACGGCGGCGAAGGCAGAGCCTATGACGACGGCGACCGCGAGGTCGACGATGTTGCCGCGCATCAGGAAGTCTTTAAACCCTTGGAACATGGTGGAGGAGCCTCTCGGGGGCGCAGGTGCGCAGACGGGGGATGAGAACGCGCGGGCAAGATATTTAACCCAGCACCCCCGCCAGTCACGGTGGATCGGGAGTCGCTGCGCTGCTCTGCGGACGCAGCACAACGGTAACCCCAGATCCGGCTAAGGCCGACGCGGCACCGCCACCGGCCTGGACCGCAAGCGGGCCGGCGTCGGTCGCGCTAATCGCCACGAAGAGTCCCGGCCCCTCACCACCCGTGTCTGACTCATACGTGCCCGCCAGCACGATGGCGTCGGCAGCCAGGACCGTGCCGTCCGTGGTGGAGAGCACGTCAACCCGGGTCCCGGCCGGGGCGGCTCGCACCAACGCCTCGCTGGCTAGCGGTAGATGCGCGACGACATACCCAGGGGGTTGTCCATTGGCCAGAGCGACCACGCTAATGTCGGCAGGCGTGATCACGTCGCCCGCGCTCACCGGTGCGGCCAATCGCTGACCTGCCCAGGTCGACGGGCTGCCCGAAGCACCCTCGGGCGCCAGCGCTAGCGGGACCGAGATAACCGACAGGTCGGCCGAGCTCAGCTCGTGACCACTGCCCGCTTCGATATCGGCCACCACCACGTCGGTCGTGGGCCCCTCCGGGTCAGCCGAAGCGGCAGTCACGCCGACCCAAATAGCCATGGCCACCAGCGCCGCCGCCAGAGCGCGCCGAAGTCGGCTACGCCGCCAGACGACGGCTCGACTGACCCGGGTGGCATTACGGTGTGGGCGTTGCTTTCCCGGCGCAGTTTTCACAGGGATGAGCGTGCCTGCCCGAGAGCCTTCATACCCAGGCATCGTGAGTGATCGGTGGACAACTCGAGTCCGGCGCCCAGGTGTGGAAAGCCTCGCCGCGCCCCTCGGTCAGATGCCGCTCAGCCGATAGAACTCAGTCAGATGACTTCGCGGCCGAGCCCGATGAACTGCTGGCGCTGCTCTTGTCTGCAGGCTTGCTCGCGGCCTTGTCGCCGTTCTTGGGCTTGGCGTCGCTGCTGCCGGAGCCGGACTCGCCTGACCCTGAGGAACTCGCATCGGAGCTGGACGACTTCGACGACGAGTCGGAGTCCGAGGAGCTCGACGAGCTAGTGGAGGACGCACGGGACGCGGAGCCACTGCGAGAGTCGTTGCTGTAGAAGCCTGACCCCTTGAAGACCACGCCGACCGAGCTGAAGACTTTGCGGAGTTTGCCACCGCATTCGGGGCAGGAGGTCAGCGAATCATCGGAGAACGCCTGCTGGATGTCGAAGCGGTGCTCACATTCCCGGCAGGCGTAGGAGTAGGTAGGCACGCAGGAGAGTGTATGTCGGCCAGCGGGGCCCCGGTGTGACATACCCTTCGATGGTGCCCCGACTGCTCCGACGCATTCTCGTGCCCGCGCTCGCCGTCTTCGTGGTCGTGGCGGTGGCTGCGTCTGTGTTGGCGGTGGGAGTGACCCGCCGGTCCTTCCCGCAAACGGACGGTGAGGTCACGTTGTCGTCGCTGCAGGGGCAGGTTGATGTGCTGCGCGACGCCCAAGGGGTGCCACACATCTACGCCGACACGTCCGCCGATCTCTTTCGGGCACAGGGGTTTGTGGCTGCCCAGGACCGCTTCTTCCAGATGGATATGCGCCGACACATCACCGCCGGACGTCTATCCGAATTGGTGGGCTCGGGCGCTGTGCAGACGGACACCGTGATCCGCACGATGGGCTGGCGTCGGGTTGCTGAGGAAGAGTTGGGGATCCTTGACCCGGCCACGAGGCAGTATCTGCAGGCCTACTCCGCTGGGGTTAACGACTATTTGGCGGACAAATCTCGTACGCAAATTGCGCTCGAGTATGTCGTTTTGGGCCAAAGCGTGCCGCTGGGACCGATCGAGAAGTGGGACGAGGTTGACTCCCTGGCCTGGTTGAAGGCGATGGCGTGGGACTTGCGCGGCAACTATGAAGACGAACTAGCCAGGGCCCGGCTCGCCGGATCGGTGACATCCCGGCAGCTGGATGATCTCTACCCCGACTACCCGTTCGACATCAACGCACCGATCTTGTCTAGTGACGAGTGGGAGCCCGGCCCCGAAGCAGCGGACGCGTTGACCGTCCCAGCGCCGCTTATTGAGGGCCCGGCGCCGCTTATCGAGGGCCCTGGTTCCAGCGACGACAGGCCTAGCGAGGACTCCAATGGTCCCACCGATGACGTCAGCAGCCCCAGCGAGAATGCCAGCGCCATCGAAGGGCCTTCGGCCGAGGTGGCCTACGGCCAAACGCTCAGCGTTCTCGATGAGATTCCGCAACTTATTGCCGACGGCCAAGGTGTCGGGTCGAACTCGTGGGTGGTCTCCGGCGAGCACACCAAGTCGGGCAAACCGCTGCTGGCCAACGATCCGCACATCGGTGTCACCCAGCCCAGCGTGTGGTCGCAGGTGGGCCTGCACTGCCGTGACCTGAGCGACGCATGCCCCTTCGACGTCACGGGATTCACGTTCGCGGGGATGCCCGGCGTCATCATCGGGCACAACCAGGACATCACCTGGGGCTTCACCAACCTTGATCCCGACGTCACCGACTTCTACCTCGAAGACACCACGGGCGACAGTTACCTCCGTGACGACGAGATGGTGCCGCTGACCACACGCCCGGAGGTCATCTCGGTGGCTGGTGGTGACGACGTCAACATCCTGGTCCGATCAACCGAACACGGCCCGATCCTCTCTGATGTGCTCGACCCGGTCGCCCAGGCCGGGGTGAACCCGCCTGTGGAGGGTGAGGCGTCCCGGGGGCGCTATGCGGTGTCTATGGCGTGGACAGGTTTGGTGCCCGCGCGCACCGCTGACGCCGTCTTTATGCTGAACTCGGCCACCGACTGGGACACGTTCCGCGAGGCCGCAGCCAACTTTGCGGTGCCCGCGCAGAACATGGTCTATGCCGACACCGATGGAAACATCGGTTATCAGGCCCCCGGGATGGTGCCGATCCGTGACTCGGCCACCCCAGGTGCCCCGGCCGGTTACTGGCCCTCCCCAGGGTGGGACTCGACATACGACTGGCAGGGCTTTGTGCCCTTTGACTCGATGCCCAACGTGCTCAACCCCGAAGACGGCGTCATCGTGGCTGCTAACCAAGCGGTGACCCGAGGCGATGAGCCGTTCTTGACTAGGGAGTGGGATAAGGGCTACAGGTCCCAACGGATCGCAGACCTGCTGGCCACCGAGATAGCTGCCGGGCCCTTGACGGTAGAGACGATGGAACGCATCCAGTACGACTCGTTTAACCCCTTCGCAGACACCCTCTTGCCGTACCTGCTCGATGCCAATCTGGGTAATGCTTCGTTCTACGCCGAGCCGGTGGAGTTGCTCGAAGAGTGGAACCGTGGGGCGCCCAAGGGCGAAAGCGATCAGGGCAGCGCCGCGATGTACTACTACGCGATTTGGTCCAACCTGCTCGACCTGACTATCGACGACGAACTGCCGCTGGATCTCAAGGAGGCCGGCAGTAGTCGCTCGATGCAGGTTATGTCGATCCTGCTCGAAGACCCGGAGAACGCGTGGTGGGACGACAAGCGCACTCCCGGTGTGATCGAGTCTCGGGACACGATCATCAAGGAGGCCATGACCAACGCGCGGTTGCAGCTCACGGAGGACATTTCGAAGAACCCGGACGACTGGCAATGGGGCGCGCTGCACTCCATGACCGCTCGCCACCAAGTGCTCGGGGACGACCCGTCGCCGGGACTCGTGCAGTCCGTCTTTAACGTGGGCCCCCTGCCGATGCCGGGCGGATCGTCGCTGATCAACGCCAACAACTGGGACGCCGGCGCAGACTCGTTCTCGGTGACCTCAGCGCCATCGATGCGCATGGTGGTCGACCTCGGTGACCTGGACAACTCGGTTTGGATCAACCAGGGCGGCAACTCCGGCCACGCCTTCCACCGCAACTACAGCGACCAGACGCAGCCCTGGATCGATGGCGAGAGTTATGCGTGGCCGCACTCGCAAGAGGCAGTTCAGAGCGTCACGGAGTCAACGCTGTCGCTCGTGCCAATGCCGTGATCAGGTGCACCCCGCCTGGGGTCATCACTGCATCAACCTGTATGTCGTGTGGGTCCGTCGGGACGTCCATCCCGAACTCGTCGGCAAACACGATTGCCACGACTAGCGTTTTTGGTCGTGTGGCGCGCAGTGCGGGGATCGCGCGGTCGTAGTATCCGCCTCCTTGGCCCAGGCGGTAGCCGCCGGTCGAGACGGCCAACCCAGGGATGAACGCAACGTCGACGCGGGCCAGCGCCTCCGGGCCCCACGAGGGGATGTCCGCATCGGCTGCCGCCACCATCGGGTTGGACCCGATCTCGGGGTCGGCCTCGCGCCACCGTAATTGCCCCTGGGCTAGGGTGATCGGCACCAAAACCGTTGTCCCGCTTGCGCGCAGGCCGTCAGCGAACTGGCCAACCGGGGGTTCGGTCCGCATCGGTTCGTATGCCGTCACGCAGCCGAGCGGCTCGACGCTAGGGCCCACATCGGCGAGCAACTGCATACCGACATCGCTCAGCGCTTGGGCGTCGGCGTCCCGCGAGCGGGGATCGGTGCGAGCACGATCTTTGCGGGTGGCCCGAACCTGGGCGCGCAGGGCGGCCTTGCGGTCGTGAATGAGGCTGGGCTCGGCCGTTGGGGAGATCGCCATAGTGACAGTGTGCGCGGTTAGAGTTACGCCCCATGACCACAGTGACCCCCGCGCCTGTCCGCAAGGCCGTTATCCCGGTGGCTGGCCTGGGGACCCGCTTCCTTCCCGCCACCAAGGCCGTTCCCAAGGAACTTCTACCGGTGGTGGACACGCCCGCAATCGAGTACATCGTGGCGGAGGCTGCGCGCGCCGGAGTCAACGACGTCGTGATGGTGACCGGCCGCGGCAAGGGGGCGATTGAAGACCATTTCGACCGCCACTTCGAGCTGGAGTCCGCGTTGGAGCGCAAGGGCGACTCCGTGCGGGCCGCCAAGGTCGCCAAGAGCAGTGACTACGAAGTCCACTTCGTCCGCCAGGGCCAGCCACGTGGTCTGGGCCACGCCGTGTTGTGCGCAAAGAGCCACGTCGGCAATGAGCCCTTCGTCGTGTTGCTCGGCGACGACATGATCGACGAGCGCGACCACCTGCTGGAGCAGATGATCGCCGTTCAGCAGGAGCGTGGCGGGTCCGTGGTGGCGTTGATGGAGGTGCCACCCGAGCACGTCGACCGCTACGGCTGCGCGGAAATCTCCGGAGACGTCGATGAAGAGGGTGTGGTCACGGTCATCGGTTTGGTCGAGAAGCCCGACCCGGCCGACGCTCCGTCCAACTTGGCCGTGATTGGTCGCTACGTGTTGCACCCGCGAATTTTTGAAGCGCTGAAGACCACCGAGCCGGGCCGTGGCGGGGAGATTCAGCTGACCGACGCGATGCTGACCCTGGCGACGGCAACCGGCGAGGGCTCGGGTATGACTGGGGTCATCTTCCGCGGCCGCCGCTACGACACGGGGGATCGGCTGGACTACATGAAGGCCGTCGTGATGTTGGGCAGCGAGCACCCCGAGTTGGGCGCCGACTTCAGCGCGTGGCTACAGGAGTTTGTTGGTTCGGCCGCTGGGCAGGTCTCGGCGTGATCAGTATTCAGGAGCACCTCGAGCACATCCTGGGCCAGATCCGGCGCAACCCGGAGAAGCAGCTGTCGCTGAACGACGCCGTAGGGCTGGTCACCACCCGCGACATTGTCAGCACCGTTGACCTGCCGCGCTTCGACAACTCCGCGATGGACGGCTACGCGGTCAAGGCCTCAGAAATCGCGGAGGCTTCGGAGGAGAACCCGCTGTCGATCAAGGTCAACGGCGACATCCCAGCTGGCGACACGGGGGCGCACGTGCATGTCGCTGGTCGGGCGTGGCGCATCATGACCGGCGCACCGATGCCCGAGGGTGCCGATGCCGTGGTGCCGGTCGAAGACACTGACGACCGGCCCCGCGAGACGCTCATGCGCCGAGCGCCGAAAGAGAACGCACACATTCGTCGCGAGGGCGATGACGTGCGGGTTGGTGACACGATCGTCACCGCCGGGACCACCATCGGGGCCGCTCAGGTTGCCGCCATCGCTTCAGCAGGGGTCGCGCACGTTTACGTGACGGCCCCGGTGCGGGTCGTGGTGTTTTCGACCGGGGACGAGTTACGCAGTCTTGATCAGCCCATCATGTCGGGGCAGATCATTGACTCGAATGGCCCGATGTTGGCCGCCGCCGTGCGTGAAGCGGGTTACACGCCCGTGCATGTGGGGCATCTGCCGGACGACGAGAAAACGATCAAGACTGAGATCACCCGCCACCTCGCCGACGCCGACGTCATTATCACCACCGGCGGTGTCAGTAAGGGCGCCTACGACGCGGTCAAGGCGGTGCTGACCGGGGAGGGCTCGATGGAGTTCCCCGAAGTCGCGATGCAGCCGGGCAAGCCGCAGGGTTTTGGCGTGCTGGGCAAGCGCAAGGTGGCGGTGTTCACGCTGCCGGGCAACCCGGTCAGCGCGTTGGTGAGTTTTGAGGTGTTTGTGAAGCCGGCGCTGGCGGTGCTGTCGGGGCGTCGCTACCGCGCGGTGACGCACCAGGCACTGGTGTTGGCGGGGTGGAAGAGCCCGGCGGGCAAGATCCAATACGCGAGGGTTCGCGTGGAGCGCGACACCACCGGTGCGTATGCCGTCCGCCCAGCTGGCGGGCCTGGGTCCCACTTGGTCGGTGGGTTGGCGATGGCCGATGCGTTGGCCGTCACCGGGGAGGACGTCACCGAAGTGTCTGCGGGCAGCACGGTCGAGATGATCTTGCTGCGGGATCGCACTGAGTTGGACGCCCGGTTGGAAGCCGAGAGCGAGGCCACCGATGACGGTGCCAGCTAGCGGGCTGAACCACCTACGTGGCGATGGCACCGCGCACATGATCGATGTCAGCGCCAAAGAGGTCACGACGCGCTCGGCCAGCGCTCGGGGGCGGGTCTTGATGTCGGCGGTGGCGATCGATGCCCTGCGCGGCGGGACCGTGCCCAAAGGCGACGCCCTGGGGGTTGCCCGGCTAGCCGGCATACAGGCGGCGAAGCGGACCCCCGATCTGGTGCCGCTTGCTCACCCTGTTGCTGTGCACGCGGTTGAGGTTGATCTGTTCGTTGAGGATGAGTCTGTGGCCATCACCGCCACGGTGCGCACCGCCGATCGCACGGGGGTCGAGATGGAAGCGTTGACCTGTGTCAGCGTCGCCGCGTTGGCCCTAGTCGACATGATTAAGGCGGTCGACAAGTTGGCCACCATCAGCGACATCCAGGTGGTGGCCAAATCGGGGGGCCGGTCGGGGGACTGGGTCCGCGAGGACGCCTGATGTGGACCTGGCCCCACGAAGTGCGCAGCCGGCAACCGGGCGGGCCGCTCATCACGCTAAGGCCTCTTCGGCGCAACGACCGGCAGGCGTGGCGCGATCTGCGCGACCGCAACGCCCGGTGGTTGCAACCTTGGGAATCCACCCCGCCTACGGGACTGCCCGTGGCGCCCAGTTTTCGGCGCCTTCGACGCAGCTATGACCGCGGCGCCGAAGAGGGCAAGCTCGTTCCGTTTGTGATTGATGTCGACGGCGTGCTGGTCGGGCAGATGCACCTCTTTGACCTGCAGTGGGGTCCTCGATGCTCTGGTGCGGCCGGGTACTGGCTTGACCAGCGAGCCACTGGGCGGGGGATTGCCACGTGGGCTTTGGCGCTGGCGCTCGATTATGGGTTGACCGATGTAGGGCTGCACCGTATCGAGGTCAACATTCGACCCGAGAACGCCGCGAGCCTGGCGGTGGCAGGGCGTCTGCACCTTCCCGAAGAGGGGCTTCGCCGCTCGTTGATGCACGTTGACGGGGCCTGGCGCGACCATCGTTGTTTCGTGGTGGTGGCCGAAGATGAACTGGCGGGCACCCTGGTGCGGCAACTGCACGATGGGCGACCGCCCGCGTAGGCGGTGCACGCTACTTCAGCGACACACCGCTGCGCTGTCGTCCCAGGCGAGTTTCTCCGCCTACGGTTGCCCTTGTGCCACCCAGCAGTCTTATTTTCGCGGTCATCGTCGCTGTGTGGGCTGCCTATGTCATCCAGCACTGGATCCGCCGACGCGAGCATGTGGCCACCGCGCGCTCGGTTGATCGGTTCTCCGAGGCGATGCGGGTGCTTGAGCGCCGTCACCGTAGCCCGCAGGTGGATCTTTCCGAGCCGACCCCGCGGTCCTACTCCGTTTCGTTGATGCGGCCCGCCGCTCCGGACGTCGTGATCAAGCGTGCGCAGCCCTCGGCGCCCATGTCGGCTGCTTCTTCAGCGCCGCTGGCCCCCGAAACGCCGGTCGGGACTGGCTTGTCGGGTGCCCACGCATGGCCGGAGGGCGTCACCGCTCCTCGCGCGGCCACCTCTCGTGGAGCCGCCAGCGCCGCCAAGCCTCGAGTGAGTGCGGCGCGTATGCGGGGAATCGCGTTGCTCTCTGCTGTTGCTATCTTCGCGGCGAGCCTGGTGGCCGCGGTCACGGGCCTCGTCACATGGTGGGCGGTGCCTATCGCTGCCGGTGTGGTTGTGGTCGCTCTCGCGATGGTGCGGCGCAATGTGAGCCGAGCCTCTACGCGGTCTGCGGTGCCTGTCAGTTCCATTAGGCCACCGAAGCCTGCCCCCGTGCCTGTGGGGCGTCGCTCGCGACGCAGCATGGCCTCGGCCGGGGGGAGCGCCGCTGCTGCGTTCGCGTCCAACCTGCACGGTGAGCAGTTGACGTCGTCGGCGACCGTGATTGCGTCGGAAGCCGCTCCTGTGGTGGCTTCAGTTGTCAGCACCTCGGCTGGCGTCTACGACTTCGACGCCGGCGAACAGGTGGCTGCACCCGTGACTCACGGGGACGTCAACGACGCTCCTGCGGTGGTCCAGCCGTTGGCGCCAGGCACGTGGGCACCCGTCCCGGTGCCTCCGCCGACCTACACCTTGAAGGCCAAGGCGCAGCCAAGGCCCGTGCGCATCGAGTTGTCCAAGGAGCTGCCGCAGGACGGAATTGCGCTGTCGCTGGAGGAAGAGTCCGAGGAGCTCCCCTCGGCAATCCGCGGCCTGGCCTGAGCGCTCATCGCGCCCGGGTCGGTTGGATCGAATCAACGCCACAATGGTGATAATCTTCGCAGTCGTATAACCCTTTAAGGGGCTGTGGCGCAGTTGGTAGCGCGTCTCGTTCGCAATGAGAAGGTCCGGGGTTCGATTCCCCGCAGCTCCACCACCAGCA
>JBBSKS010000048.1:0-14941 GCA_038256095.1 Actinomycetales bacterium
CACGATCAGTGACACCAGCGCCACCGCGCTGAGTGCCCAAACCCCGGCAAAGGGCACCACGGGCGCGGTTGCTGCGACCAGTGCCGCCGCCGAGCCTGCGGCAACCCAGCGTCGTCGTTGGCGCGCAGGCAAACCTGCTCGAGCGGGCGCCCTTCCACGCCACCGACCCCACCAGAGCGCAGCGAAGACGTAGCGCAAAGCCCCAGCCAGCAGAATCCACGGCCCGACTTCGTAGGCGACGACCACCGCCAGCACGGCCATCATTACCGCATCGGTCTCAGCATCGAGGCGGGCACCGGCGGACGTCGAGCGGCCTCCCGCCCGAGCCACTGCTCCGTCGACCCCGTCGAGCGCGAGGGCGAGCGCCGCAATCCCGGTGAGCCACCATTGCGTGGCTGGCGGTGACTCCATCCAGACCAGCACCGCGCCACCGGCAACGAGCGCTACGAGCGCAGACCGCAGGCATGTCACCACGTCAGCCGGGCCAATCGGCTCGGTGGGTTCACGCCGTCGCAGCGACTCGCCGAGCAAACCCGCCCCCACCAGGATGGGAAGAAGGGCCAGCGCGCTTGAGGGGCCGGCAATGTTCAACGACACACCGACGGCGGCTCCCCCGCCCACGGTGGCCATCGCAAGCATGGCGACGGCCACATATACGGTGAGCGCCCGAGGTGATCTCGCCGCGGACATAGGTGGACTCTACGACAGGCGGCTTGCGCGTGAGCACTGGCACCAGCAGGAGCGAGCCGTTCATGACCGCTACCGCCTTGTGGAGCTCGGGTCAGCACACCTCCGCCTTGGTGACCGAGCGTCTTGCTCCACCTGCGCCTGGCGAGGTCGCAGTGCGGGCGTTGCACTCGGCCATCAGTCGCGGCACGGAGTCGTTGGTCTACGCCGGTGCCGTTCCAGACAGCGTGAGCGCTTCGATGAAGGCCCCTTTTCAGGAGGGCGACTTCGGCGGACCGGTGAAGTACGGCTACTTGTCGGTCGGTGTTGTGACGGCCGTAGGCGATCAGGGCGACGATGATCTGCTGGGTCAGCGCGTGTTCTGCCTGCACCCGCACCAAGACCGGTATGTGGTGCCCCGCGAGGCGGTCACGCCCGTGCCTGCGGCCGTGCCATCGACCCGAGCCGCGTTGGCTGGGGTGCTCGAGGTCGCGATCAACGTCGTGTGGGATGCCGCCCCAGCGCTCGGTGACCGGATCGCGGTGATCGGCTGCGGCTTGGTCGGGGCGAGCGTGGCCATGGTGCTGAGCCAGTTCCCCCTGCAGCGCTTCACGTTGGTCGACCCGTCCCCTAGCGGTGAGGCTCTGGCCGCGCGCCTGGGCGCGTCGTGGGTTGACCCGCAGGACCTCACGGGGGAGTTCGACACCGTGATTCATTGCTCGGGCACCGGAGAGGGGCTGGCGCTGGGGTTATCGGTGCTGGGCTACGAGGGCGAGCTCGTCGAGGCGTCGTGGTTTGGTCAGCGAAGCCCGCAGGTGCCGCTCGGTGGGGCTTTCCACGCCAAGCGGCTCAGCATTCGCTGCAGCCAGGTCTCCTCGGTCGCGGCCAGCAACCGGGCCCGGCGCACTCATGCTGATCGGATGGCTCTCGCGATGGACCAACTACACCGCCCGATCTACGACGACCTCGTCACTGGCCGCAGCACGTTTGACCGCCTTCCGCACACGTTGGCGCAGGTCTGCGCGGGGACGCGGCCCGGCTGGTGCGAGCTCGTCGACTATCCCGGCTACAACGAAATCGAGGCCACATGTTCAGCATGACTGTGCGCGACCACATAATGATCGCCCACAGCCTGCCCGACCCGTTCTTCGGGCCGGCCGCGGCCCTGCACGGCGCAACGTATGTCGTGGAGGCCACGGTGCGCAGCGCTGATCTCGACGAACACAGCGTGGTAATGGACATCGGGGCGGCCGCGGCGGCGCTCTCCACGATCACCTCCGACCTGGGATACAGCAATCTCGACGATCACCCTGCGTTCGTCGGCATACTGAGCACGACGGAGGTCCTGGCTCGCTATGTGGCCCAGCAGATGGGCACCGCACTCAAGGCCCTCGATGGCACCGGTCACATTACGACGATCGAGGTCGTGCTGCGCGAACATCCGGATGGCTGGGCGGGCTACACCATGACACTCGATGGCCCGGAGGGCCCGCTCAGTGGCTGAACAGCGGGTGCGGATCATCAGCCCCGCCGGTCTGGCCGGCCCAAGCGGCGGGACGATATATAACGAACGCATTGCCGAGCAGTGGGGCGTCGACATTGAGTGGCTCTCCGGCGGATGGCCCTTCCCGTCGGAGGCGGATCTGCGGCTGCTGCGGCACACCCTCACACCTGCTGGGGCGCCCCAGCCAGAGCCTGTGCTGCTTGATGGACTGATCGGTTGCGCAGCTCCTGAGGTACTGCGCGAGGCTCGTGCGTCCGGCACTCGTGTCGTTGTGATCGTCCACCTCCCCCTGCCCGCCGAGACTGGCCTCACCCGGCGTGAGATCACGACGCTGACCGCGTCCGAAGCCGCAGCTCTCGCCTGCGCCAGCGCCGTCGTCGCGACGAGCCAATGGGCAGCTGCTGACCTTCACACCCGCTATGGCCTTGAGGACGTGCACGTCGCCGAGCCGGGAGCCTTCGAGTCTGCCCTGGCGCGGGGCAGCACTCCCGGCCGCTTCGTCACCGTCGCCGCCTACAGCCCGCGCAAGAATCATCGTGTGCTCATCGAAGCCCTCGGGAACCCATCGCTGCGGGATCTGGAGTGGTCGGCGCTATGGGTGGGGGCCGACCCCACCGGCGCCGCGTTGGGCACCACCGCCCGAGCTGTGAGTGATGCAGGTCTTGCTTCGCGGATTACGGTTCGCGGCCCGGTCGCGGGGCAAGAACTGGCCGTGGCCTGGGCGGACGCTGATCTGCTGCTGTTGCCCTCACTCGCCGAGACCTACGCCATGGTCGTGGCCGAAGCGCTCGCGTGCGGCGTGCCAGCCATAGTGGGGGCGGGCACGGGAGCCGCCGAGACGTTGCGTGGCGCTGAAGACCCCGTTCGTATGCCGGGGCTCGCGTTGCCTCCGCAGGACCCCAGCGCTTGGGCTCAGGCGCTGACCGAATGGCTGACCTTCCCTCAGCTGCGCCGGGCGTGGCGCGATGCGGCGCTCCAGCGCCGCTCACACCGACGTTCGTGGCAGCACAGCGCAGCTGTTATCGCCCAAGTGATGCGCACTACAGAGCGTAAGGACCCTTAATGCCGGATCCCATCGAAGCCAGTTGGCTAGCCGTGCGCCGAGCTGCCGACGAACGCGCACGGCTCGCGAGCCTCCCGCTCGTCGCACGATTGGCCGCTCACCTCGCTGCCCACGATGGCGAGTCCCCGGGCCAGATATCGAGCCCCGGCCGCGCCGCGGACGCGACGCGCGGCGTACCTCGTCGTGTCGCCTTTGTTGATGTCGGCGCAGGGACCGGAGCCAACCAGGAATGGCTCGGTCCGGCGATGCACGCGCACCTTGGGTCGGGGTGGACCCAAGAATGGCACCTGCTCGACCACGACGCGTCGCTCTTGGCCGCCGCAGCGCCCAGCACCGCGAGCTGGCTCGCCGACAACCACCGCCACGTCGGCGGGGTTGAGACGGTCGCCGCGGTGCTCAAGCAACTGACTCGACCCCGGGTGATGACCTGCTCTGCGTTGCTCGACCTGATGAGCGCCGCCCAAATCGAGACGCTCGTGCAGGCCAGCGTCACCACGTCGCAGGCTGCTTTGTGGTCGTTGTCGGTGACCGGCGAGGTGGTGCTCGAACCCGTCAATCCGCACGACCAGAAGGTCGCTGACCTGTTCAACCGGCACCAGCGAGGCGGCGATGACCGTGACTCGACGCTCGGCCCTGACGCATGGGAGCACGCCCAGCGTGCCTTCGTGGCGGCGGGCTGGCACGCCGAGGTCACGCACACCCCGTGGCACTTGGGGCCGGGCGACGAGGCCTTGACCAGGCGATTGCTGACCGAGCGAGCCGCCGCAGCGCGCCAGGCCACCGACGACGCCGCCTCGCTGCGAAGGGTTGACGGATGGCTGGCGACCAGGCTGGCAGACATCGACGCGGGTGAGTTACGGGTGAGCGTCGATCACGTCGATGTGCTGGCCTTGCCCGCGAGCGTGATCTCGGTGCAGATGTCGTCGCCGAGTGCGTAACGCCGGACTGATGGACGAAGTGCGTCCTGCAGCGAATCGGAGCCGTCGAATCTGATCCCCGGGATCCCATCGCCCACCAGCAGTGGGGCGGTGGTCAGGAACAGCCGGTCCAGCACGCCGGCGCGCAGGAACGCCGATACGGTTTCGCCACCGCCCTCGACGAGGATCCGTCGCAGCCCATGCTCGCGCAAAGCGCTCAGCACCATCTCGGGCTCGAACCGACCCGTGTCATCTACCGGTAACCTCACCTGCGCGACGTGGCTGCCGACAGGCTCCGTCTGAGCACCCTGGGCCTGCGCTGATCTCACCCACAGGGTCGTGGCCACGCCGTCGAGCAGGACCGTGGAGTCCGTGGGAATGCGTCCGGTGGGGTCCAAAATCACCCGGGTGGGGTGAGCGCCCGGCACCGAGCGCACGGTCAGCTGCGGGTTGTCGTTGACCACCGTTGAGGCCCCGACAATGACGGCATCGACCAAGGCGCGAAGCCGGTGCAGATGCTCGCGGTCTTGGGCGCCGGAGACGAATCGCGAATGCCCGGTGCGCGAAGCAATGAAACCGTCCAGGCTTTGGGCCAGCTGAGCGATCACGACGTCCGGGCCTGCCTCGACCAGCGGGCCGTAGCGGTTCAAGAGCATCCTGTCCGCTGATGACACGGCCTGAGCAGGGGGGGACCCGGCGACCAAGCGATCCCACAGGGTGAGATTCTCCGGGTCGTCGTGATTCATCCGCGCACGCTTGGTCGCGAGGTAGGTTGCGCTCTCGGCGCGGTCATCGACGATCAAACTGCGCCGAGCGGCCACCTGTATGCCGAACGGCTCGATCGCCTCCTGCTTGGCGGGGTTAGACGACAACAAGACGATCGAGTACAGCCCCAGGTCGATCAAAATCCCGGCGGCCGCTGCATAGTCGCGGGCGTCCGCTGGGTGACCCAGCAGAGTATTAGCGTCGACGGTGTCATATCCCTGATCTTGAAGGGCGTAGGCCCTCAGTTTCTCGACGAGCCCGATGCCCCGCCCCTCGTGGCCCCGCACGTAGATCACGGCACCGGCGCCTGCCTCCGCAATGAGCGCCATGGCCACGTCGAGTTGCTCCCCGCAGTCACACCGTCGCGACCCCAGGGCATCCCCGGTCAAACACTCCGAGTGGAGCCGGACCAGGGGCGGCGGGTCCAGCGATCCGGGATCACCGAAGTGTCCACAGACCAACGCTGCGTGCTCGTTGCCAACGGTGTCGCGATATCCCAGCAACCGGAAGGTGCCGTGCTTGGTCGGCAGCACTGTCTCCACCACGCGGTCCACAATCGGAGACGACGTCACTGGACCACACTCGCGGAGGTCATAGCTGCGCTGGCAGATAGGTCGAGCAGGTCATCGTGCAACTGTATGTGGCGCCATCTGACACTGCACAGGCCGGTCAGCGGATCTGACCCTGACCTTCAACGACCCACTTCGTGCTGGTGAGCTCGGCTAGGGCCATCGGCCCTCGCGCGTGCAGTTTTTGGGTAGAGATGCCAATCTCGGCGCCGAAGCCGAATTCGCCTCCGTCGGTAAACCGGGTCGAGGCGTTGACCAGCACGGCAGCCGCGTCGATCTCGGTGATCCACCGTTCACTTGCGGCACGATCTCCGGTAACAATCGCCTCGGAGTGGGCTGACGTGTGCTGCTGCACATGGGCGATGGCAGCATCGAGGTCGGGCACGACTCGGGCACTGATGTCGAGCGACAAGAACTCTGTGTCGTCATCTTCGGCGGTGATCGGCAGGTATGCCGTCGCGGCATCAGCCGCATAGCGGCCCATGGCCTCGTCACCGTGCACGGTGACGCCGGCAGCGGTGAACTCGCGCATGATCGCCGGCAGCACCAGGTCGGCGATGTCGACGTGCACGAGCAACGACTCTGCCGCGTTGCACACCGACGTCCGGTGGGTTTTAGCGTTCACCACGATTGCTACTGCCATGTCGACATCTGCCGCGGAGTCGACATACACGTGGCAGTTGCCAATCCCGGTCTCGATGACGGGCACCGTCGACTCGCGAACGACGGTGTTGATGAGGTCCGCACCGCCGCGCGGGATGACCAGGTCGACAAGCCCGCGTGCGGTCATCAACGCACGGCCGCTATCGCGACCGCCGGTGGTCAACAGATTCACCGCGTTGGCGGAGATCCCGCAGCTCGTAAGCGCATCGCGAAGAACCTCGACCACTGCGGCGTTGGTGCTGGCCGCAGCCGACCCGCCCCGCAAGATCACGGCATTGCCGGACTTCAGGCCCAGACCTGCGGCATCCACGGTGACGTTGGGCCGCGACTCGTAGATCATGCCCACCACCCCCATCGGCACCCGGACCTGTCGGATCGACAACCCGTTGGCTAGCCGCGAGCCACGCACCACCTCACCCACCGGGTCAGCCAAACCCGCCACGGAGCGAAGACCTTCGGCGCTGTCGTGAACCCGATCGACGCCGAAGGTCAATCGGTCGAGCAGGTTTTGCGGCATGCCGCCATCGGCTCCGCGGCGCCGGTCCTCAGCGTTGGCCGCGGCGATGGCCTCAGCGTGATCGGCCAGCGCTTGGGCCATCACCAGCAGAGCCGCGTCTTTGTCGCCCCGGGTCAGCAACGCCAGACGCCGCGAGGCTGCTCGCGCCCCGCGGGCTACTTCATGCACGCTGTCGACGACGACCGCGTCAATACTGGTCAGTTCCTGAACGCTCATGGCGATTCTCCATCTTCGGGATTGGTCGCGCTGTAGGTCGTGGTCATCACAAAACGACAAGGTCGTCGCGGCGCACAACCGTTTGAGCTGCGGCGCCAGGCATCCGGGATCGGGCGTGGTGGCTGGTGTCGGTGTTGAGTCGAGTCCCCACCAGCGGGACGAGATCTGCAGAGGTGTAATTCACCCATCCGCGAGCGACCACCGCGCCGTCGGGGTTGCACAGGTCCACGATGTCCCCCACCGAGAAATGCCCCTCAACTCGCGTCACGCCGACCGGCAGCAAGGACGTCTGCCGTTGGACTACCGCAGCCACGGCACCTTGGTCCAGGATGAGGCGGCCCTGCGAGGTCGCCGCATGCGCCAACCACCGGCGACGGGCGGACTTCTTCGGCCCGGTGGGCGCAAAGTAGGTGCCGACATCCTCGCCCGCCAGCGCGCGGCCCGCCTGGGCTGTGCTGGTCAGCAGCACGGTGATGCCCTCTTGGGTGGCCATCGCAGCTGCGGCCACCTTCGAGGTCATGCCCCCGGTGCCGACGGTGGAGGTCATCGTCGAAGTGTCGATATGGGCGATCTGGCCCGGGTCACGGACCACCGGGATCCGACGCGCACTTGGGTCGCGGGGGTGAGCGTCATACAACCCGTCGACGTCGGACAGCAGCACCAAGGCGTCGGCATCAATCACGTTTGCGACCAGCGCAGCGAGGCGGTCGTTGTCGCCGAACCGGATCTCGTCCGTGGCCACCGCGTCGTTCTCATTGACTACCGGCACCACTTCGAGCTCGAGCAAGCGCTCTAGCGTGCGGGACGCATTCACGTATTGGGTGCGACGGTGCAGATCGTCAGCGGTCAACAAGACCTGCCCCACGTTCATACCGTGAAGGGAAAACGCCTGGGTGTATGCCGCCATGAGGCTCCCCTGCCCCGCGCTCGCGGCAGCCTGCTGGGTTGCTAGATCCTTCGGGCGGCGTGTCAGACCCAACGGGGTCATTCCCGCAGCGATCGCCCCAGAGGACACGAGTAACACTTGGGCACCCTGTTGCCAGCGTTTTGCAACCACGGTCGACAGGGCCTGCAACTGGTAGGCATTGATGCCCCCACGAGGAGCGGTGATGGACGACGAGCCAACCTTGACCACAATGCGTCGGGCATTCTTGATCGCCGCGCTGACATCATCCACGCCCAGAATAGTAATACATGCTCTTACATAATCATTCATTCAGCCCGATGTAGGGAGGTTGCTTGAGCCCAACGGCCCGGAGCTTCTAGTTTTCGTCAGGGGCGATCGTGCCGCGCTCGGCGGCCATCTCGGCCCTGGCCGCAGCCAGAGCGTCCATCTTGCCGTGGAACGCTTCCCGCTTCTCGTCACGCGTCGGTCGGTCGCTTTCGTCCAACCTGACGTCGGTGCCGCGCGACCCCAGCAACTCCGCGCCGGCACCCATTGTGGGCTCCCAGTCAAAGACGACTTCGTTATCGGCTGGACCAATCAAGACGGTCGAGCCGGCGACGGCCCCCGCCTTGAACAGCGCATCCTCCACACCCATGCGATTGAGGCGATCAGCCAAGTAGCCGACCGCTTCGTCGTTACCGAAGTCGGTTTGGCGCACCCAGCGGGTGGGGCGCTCCCCAACCACACGGAAGAGCTCTTCCGGCCCGGAGATGTCGCGCTCGATGGTGAAGCCCGAGTCGTCTAGTGCCGTCGGACGCAAGACCGTGCGGGCCAGGGTCGACGGCGGCAACTGCGCCCGGGCCTTTTGGACGTGTCCAGCGAGAGCGAAGATCAGTTCTTTAAGTCCGATGTGGGCCACGGCCGAGACGATGTGAACCTCGATACCCCTGGCCTGGAGGTCGGGAGTCACCATTTCGGCAAGTTCGCGAGCCTCTGGCACGTCGGCCTTGTTCAGGACGACGATCCGGATCCGGTCCGCAAGAGGAATACCCCCGAGCGAGGCGTCCGGCACGTATGCCGCCAACTCAGCCTCAATCACGTCGAGGTCAGTCAACGGGTCGCGGCCAGGCTCGAGGGTCGCGCAATCGATGACGTGCACTAAGACGTGGCATCGCTCGACGTGGCGTAGGAAGCGCAGGCCGAGCCCTTTCCCCTCGCTAGCCCCCGGGATCAGCCCAGGCACGTCAGCAATCGTGAAGCGTTCGCCTCCGGCCGTCACGACGCCTAGGTTGGGCACCAAGGTGGTGAAGGGGTAGTCGGCAATCTTCGGCTTGGCCGCACTCACCACGGAAACCAGCGACGACTTGCCTGCCGACGGGAAGCCGATCAACGCCACATCGGCGAGAGTTTTCAACTCGAGCACGACGTCGCGCTCTTCGCCGGGCTCACCGAGCAGCGCAAACCCTGGCGCGATACGTCGCGGTGAAGCCAAGTCCTTGTTGCCTAGACCGCCGCGACCACCGAGTGCGACGACATACTCAGCGCCGTCGCCCAGCAAGTCCATCAAGGTCTCGCCGTCGCGGCTGCTCACCACGGTGCCCTCGGGCACCATCAAGATCAGGTCTTCCCCGCTGGCTCCGTGGCGTTCGTGGCCTTCGCCGGGTTTACCGTTCGGCGCGCTGCGGTGTGGACCGCGGTGGTACTCCAGCAACGTCGTGACCGAAGAGTCCACCCGCAAGACGATGTTGCCGCCGTGGCCTCCCGTCCCCCCGTCGGGACCGCCGAGCGGTTTGAACTTTTCGCGGTGCACCGAAGCCACTCCGTTGCCGCCGTTGCCGGCACGCGCGTGGAGCACGACTCGGTCAACAAATGTGGCCATGATTCATCCTCTTCGGGTTGGACAGCACAATGCCGGTCGATGCTCAGGGCACCAACCGGCAATGGACTGAGGCGATGGAGCATGTGCCCCACCGTAGGAACGACTCCGCTAGACGGAGACTTCCTGCTCAACGATGTTGACGGTCTTGCGACCACGCTTAGCACCGAACTTCACGTTGCCCTTGATCAAAGCGAACAGCGTGTCGTCCTTGCCAATGCCGACGTTCTCGCCGGGGTGGAAGTGCGTTCCACGCTGACGAACCAGGATTTCTCCAGCCTTCACAGCCTGGCCACCGAAGCGCTTCACGCCGAGGCGCTGAGCGTTCGAATCGCGACCGTTGCGGCTCGAAGACGCACCCTTTTTATGTGCCATTGCTGCTTCCTACCTTCGTTCAGTATGTATCGAGTTCAGTGGGTTAGAACTCAATGCGTGCAGGGAGATCGCGGACGAGCCGCGACGGAGTCACGTGTTGATCGCGGTGATCTTGACCTGGGTCAACGGCTGGCGGTGACCCTGACGCTTCTTGTAGCCAGTCTTGTTCTTGTACTTCTGGATGATGATCTTCGGACCCTTGGCGGGCTGAACAACCTCAGCGGTAACGGTGATCTGGGCCAACTCAGCGGCTCCGGTGGTGATGGACTCACCGTCGACGAGCAGAAGAGTCGCGAGCTCGACCGATCCACCGACCGGCGCCTCCACCTTGTCGATGATGAGGACGTCGCCAACGGAGACCTTCTCCTGGCGCGCGCCAGCGCGAACAATCGCGTACACGGGGTACTCACTTCCTGCAGTGTCGATAGGGAATCAAATCCCGGTATGGAGTCAATGTGGCGTGTGGTGTCGTCGGGGTTACAAGGAAGCAAGCCGCGAGACACGCGCCGACCTCAAAGATTAACGCCTGTGTCGTGTCTAACCAAAACGAACACTCCGCTTAGCCCGTCTTGGGGTCACGGCGTGTCGCCTTCATCAGGCGGGGCCACTGGCGGCCCAGCTGGTGCCACAACGCGGCCGCGCCTTCGACGGGGCCGTGCCGGTGCCACCGGATCGACCTGGACACCAGGGGCCGAAGCGCCGGAATCAACGTTAGCGTTGGGCACCGATGACGACGTGGGCGCCTCGGCCGGCGTGACGGCGGCAGCCACGATCGGCGCTGCCGTAACCGCTGGCTTGGTTGCCGGCGCCTTAGCTGCCCTTTTCGATGAGCGCCTCGGGGCCCTGACTGCAGGGGCAGCTGGCTCGCTCGTGGCGATCTCCCTCGAGGCTGGCTCCGTCGATGCAATCGCAGCGGCCGAGACCTCGTCTGGCGCCGACTCTGACGAAGCGGGCTGGGCAGCTTCCACGTGGACTGCGGTCACCGCTTCAGCGGTGGCATTGGCTGCCTCATCGCTTGAGCCCGCATTCAGGGCCGCCGCGTGCGCGGCCGCAGCGATCTGTGCTGCCGTAGGACCGCTCGGGTTCTTCGCTGCAGCCACCGAGCGCGCGTCCTGCGAGCCCGACGAAGCGTCATGGGACGACGCCGCGTTCTTGGCTCCGGACCCCTCGGATGAGCCTGCTCCGCGTCCGCGTCGAGCGTTTTTGCTGCGCGGGGTGGACGCAGACGATTCACTGTTCGACTTCTCGACCGGCTCAGCGTGGACCACAAGGCCTCGGCCATTGCAGTGCACACACGGCGCAGAGAAGACCTCAATGAGACCTGAGCCCACACGCTTGCGGGTCATCTGGACCAAGCCAAGCGAGGTGACTTCGGCCACTTGGTGCTTCGTCCGGTCGCGCCCCAGGCACTCCAGCAGTCGCCGGACCACCAGGTCGCGGTTGCTTTCCAGGACCATGTCGATGAAGTCGATCACGATGATGCCGCCGATATCGCGCAACCGCAGTTGCCGCACGATCTCTTCGGCCGCTTCGATGTTGTTTTTGGTGACGGTCTCTTCGAGGTTGCCCCCAGAGCCGACGAACTTGCCGGTGTTGACATCCACCACGGTCATCGCTTCGGTGCGGTCGATCACCAACGAGCCACCCGAGGGCAGCCACACCTTGCGGTCCATGGCCTTAGCCAGCGCTTCGGTCACCCGATGCTTGGTGAAGATGTCCTCGGTGCCAGTCCACTTCTCTACGCGACCACGCAGGTCGGGCGCGACGTGATCGATGTAGTCGCTGACTTCTTCCCACGCTTCTTCGCCACTGACGATGAGCTTGCTGAAGTCCTCGTTGAACACGTCGCGGATGACCCGCACCGTCATTTCTGGTTCACCGTGCAGCAGCACGGGGCCGTTGGCCGACTTCGCCTTACTTTTGGCTTTGACCTGAATGGACTCCCACATCGCGGTCAGGCGCTCCACGTCGGCACGCAACTCGGCCTCGCTGGCCCCTTCGGCAGCGGTGCGCACGATGACACCAGCCTCCGCGGGCACGACCTCCTTCAAGATCTTCTTCAGACGAGCGCGTTCGGTATCGGGGAGCTTGCGTGAGATTCCGGTCATCGAGTTACCGGGCACGTAGACCAAAAAGCGCCCGGGCAACGACACCTGCGACGTCAGTCGAGCACCCTTGTGACCGATGGGGTCCTTGGTGACCTGCACTAAGACGCTTTCACCAGAGGTGAGGGCATTCTCGATCCGCTTGGCCTGATGGACTTCAAGGCCAGCGGCGTCCCAGTTGACCTCGCCCGCATACAAGACCGCGTTGCGGCCTTTACCGATGTCGACGAAGGCTGCTTCCATGCTGGGAAGCACGTTCTGCACCCGGCCCAGATAGACGTTACCGACGCTGGTGGCTTGCGTTTCTTGGGACACGTAGTGCTCGACCAGAACCCCGTCTTCGAGGACCCCGATCTGAGTTCGATCGGCGAGACCGCGGACGGCCATGACGCGATCAACGCTCTCGCGACGGGCCAAGAACTCTGCCTCGCTGATGACGGTGCGACGGCGGCCAACCTCGCGACCCTCGCGACGACGCTGCCTTTTGGCTTCTAGCCGGGTAGAACCGCGAACACCGGTGACCTCATCACGGGCAGATCGCTCAGGACGATCGGCTCGCTCAGAACGCTCTGGGCTATCACCGCGACGACGACGGCGGCGGCGTTTGCTCGACCCGTCCGAGTCGTCGTCGTCTCCTGCTCCATCACTGCCCTGCGGTGAGGTATTCGACGGCTCATCGGCTGTGCCCGAGTCACCCTTGTCACCATCGTTGGCCTTGGGCCCCTTGGCGCCGGACTTCGATCCGGAGCTTGATTTTGCGTTGGCACCTTGCCTGCTGGTGGCGGGCTTGTCGTCACCGCTCCCGGCACCTTCTGCTGACGGCCCGCCGGTGGCGTCTGCGTTGCTCGCACCACTTTCATCGCTGGCGGTGTCCTCTTCGTTCGCGTTGCCATCACCTTGACCACGACCTCGTCGCCCCTTACCGCCGCGCTTGCGTCGTCGGTTCTTGGAGCCGGAATCGCCGTCGTCGCCATCGGACTGAGCGACATCGTCCCCTAGGGAGGGATTGGCCTGCTCAGGGCGGGACTCTGGCCGTTCGCTGCTCTCGCCTGCTGGCCGATCTGCAGCGCTGGTTTCCCTGTCGCCGGCGTCAGCGGGAGCCGATTGAGCCGAAGAAGCCCCGGCGGTCGCTCGACGCGGTCGAGGTTTGCGCACTGGCACATCGGTGAGGTCCGGAGCTTGAAATACGAGCCCGAAACTAGCCGGCGCCACCTTAGGCGCTGCAACTGCGGGCACGTCGACCTGTGGGGTTGGTTCGTCCGTCATGGACATTGCGTCCTCTCGTGCTGAGCGCGGCGGCCCACCCCGGGCCTTTTACAGCCCACCACCCGCAGCAGCGGTAGCGTCGTCGGACCCAGCAGGGTCGGACGGAAGTTCGTCCGTGCACCGCCCGGCTCGCGCATACTCGCGCGTCACCGTGCTGTGCCAGAGATCCGGAAGCTTGCTTTCATGCGCCGATCGTGATCGCGCCGCAGATCATAGGTCTCTGGGCCCCTCGGCGGGTGTGGTTGCCGTGGCGCCTCGTGCAGTATCGCATAGCAAGTACCCAATCAGCGCAAGTTAGCCACGACCATTCCAGCTCGCGCCTTGGGGACGAACCATGTCGACTTGCGCGGCATGGCTGAGCGATTCACGTTGACCGAGATAAAATCTGGCACCGAGACCGGTGCGATGGCCACGGCCACGGCGGCCCGACCGGCGTCAACAGCGTCTTTGAGCCAGGCGGCGGTGTAGTCCCCACCGACGTAACTGATCCGCGCGTCAGCTGGATCCCAGCCGAGCAACTCGCCGACTAGTTGGTGCTCAATGCGCGCGTGATCCATGGAAGCCACCTCCAAAGGAACATCGTCGTGCCTGCCGCTGCGAGGCAAACGGACGGCATACCCAGTGCCTGCCGCATAGATGTGGATGGTGCCGCTGGCATCGGGGGTGTGGAAGTCACCTTCGAGCTCGCTCACGTCGGCGCCGATCCCCCGTAGTGCCGTTGCGACGTCGCCTAGGCCCTCGGGCCATTCGCGAAGAAGCCGGTGATAGGGGAGCAGCGACAGAGCTTCGGAAGTGGTGATGACAGCCAGGAAGCGGGGTAGATCCGCCTGCTGAGCGGCCAAACTGCGGTGATTGCCATCGGCCACCACCAACTCGCCCCCGCCCGCAAGATCGCACACCCGCTGAGCTAGGTCCGGATCTCTGATCACAAAGACGTCGTGGCGACGCGAGGCAGCATCGTGATCAACCACGTCAGGCTCGCCGGAGTCCGTGCATACCTGCGCTAGCAGTTCATCCAACTCGGCTGATCGCTCGGTCTGCACCAAAAGCACTGCAGACAGCAGATGCCGAGTGGCCTGGATAAGCGCCACCCGTTCGCGGACCTTGGCAATAAAGACATCTTCGTTACGGATCACTCGCCCCGGCTCCCCTCGGTGGGTCGAGATCTCTGCGGTGTCCACCATCGCGAACACTCCCCGGCTCACCGTGCCATCGGTGGCGGTGATGCGGTATGCCGCGACAACGTTCTCGTATTCTTCGTAGGCCCCTTGGCGTTGGGCTTCGTCGAGTCGAGCACGCGCTTGCGGGAGCGATTCGGCGAACGTAGCCCCCTGCATACCCGGGGCTTTGTGCGGCATCTCGATCGCCAACGCGCTCTGCGGATTGGCCTCGATCACCGCGGTGATCTCAGTGTCGTCGGCAAACTCGTCGTAGTTTGGGGCTCCAGTGGGCCCGGCGCTGATCCAGGCTCGGGCAATGGGATGAGCAGCAGTCATGGGCTTCAACGCTACCGTCGCGACCCGCGTGATGGCGCATCGAGATGGCCTCAGGGC
>JBBSKS010000049.1:0-14849 GCA_038256095.1 Actinomycetales bacterium
CCACCCGGGGATGGCCTCCAGTTTGTCGAGCGTGCCACCGGTGTGACCGAGCCCGCGGCCGGACAACTGCGGCACAGCCACCCCACACGCAGCCACCAACGGGGCCAGCGGCAACGTTGTTTTGTCGCCCACGCCGCCCGTCGAGTGCTTGTCCGCGGTGGGACGGGACAACCCGGAAAAGTCCAGGCGTTCCCCAGAGGCGATCATCGCCTCCGTCCAATCTGCGATCTCACGCCGCCCCATCCCGTTAAGCAGAATCGCCATCGCCAGTGCGGCCATCTGCTCGTCGGCGACGACCTCCCGGGTATAGGCGTCAATAACCCACGCGATCTGGGCACTGTCCAACTCGTGACCGTCGCGCTTGGCCATAATGATGTCCACGGCGTCATAATCTTCGCTCAACTGGGGCCTCCTCAGGTGTTTGTGGCATCGTGACTGGCGTGAATCTTGCCGCCGCTATGGGTCTCATCGTGCCACCCGTCAACGAGTTCAAACGGCAGTCTCTGCGCCGCGCCGACGGGGAGACCACCATGTTCCCCACGTTGGTGGTGCTGCGAGATGACCGCGTCATCGCCGCCGTCATCACCCCCAAAGCCGCAGCAACCCTGGCGGTCGCGCACACAGTGGCCGTTGGCCTGGCCCCGCAGATGGTGGCGCTCGCCGCTCAGGTCACCCTTCCCGACGGCTCGGCAGGCATTGCCTACACCACGATGACCAGCGATCATCAAGCCGCATTGGCCGTCCAGCCCTACGTCTTGACCGACGAGGGCATCAGCTTCGGCATACCCGAGCGAGGTGACCCCGAAGACCACACGCTCATGGACGAGCTGGCTAAGGCCATGAACCACGCGCCGATCGACGCCACCAGCGTCAGCGCCAAGAACTCCGAACCCGGCTCCGAGGCCGAGGTCATCACGCCCCAGCGCGGTCGGCTGGTCTTGGACGCCAGCACGTGCGCGTCGCTGCACAGCTCGGTCAAAGGCATCTCCGGCACGGTGGTGTTTGTGCCCGAGTCACCGGAGCATGCCGCGGCACTCGTCGAGCACGGTATGCCGACGGAGCTGTTGATCGGGGCGAATTAACTCCCGATGTAGGCGGCCAAATGCTGACCGGTCAGCGTCGATCGGTCGGCGATCAAGTCCGCAGGAGTGCCCTCAAAAACGATTGAACCACCGTCGTGCCCGGCACCGGGACCTAAGTCGATGATCCAGTCTGCGTGGGCCATCACCGCTTGGTGGTGCTCGATCACGATGACCGATTTGCCGGACTCGATGAGGCAATCGAGCAGCCCCAAGAATTGTTCGACATCTGCTAGGTGCAGCCCGGTCGTGGGCTCGTCCCCAGGCACGACGGCGCTGAAGATGCGGCCATACCACCCGTCGCCGCTGTAGCCCGGCATGGTGATGGCGCCCTCGCTCAGGGCAAGGCTGTCGTCAACGATCGCCGAGATGTCGGTGACCGATCCTCGACCCTCACAGCGCACACACATGCCGCCGGTGACGTTGAAGCTTTTGCGCTCCTTGACGGTTTTGCCACCCTTTTCCATCGCCACCGCACCCGAGCCTGACATCGATGCCACGTTGAAGGAGAACGCATTAAACGATCCGAGATACGGCTGACCGAGGCGGCTGAAGAGGATGCGCAACATCGCACCGGTGTCGGTCGCCGTGCCCACCGTCGAGCGCACGTTGGCGCCCGTCCGTGCCTGGTCCACCACGATTGCGGTGGTCAGCCCAGTCAACACGTCAACCTCGGGTCGAGCTTGCGAGCTCATAAAACCCTGCAGGAACGCGCTGTAGGTCTCATTGATCAGTCGCTGCGATTCCGCGGCGATGGTGCCAAAGACCAGCTAACTCTTGCCCGACCCGGACACCCCGGTGAAGACCGTCAGCCGGTGCTTCGGGAGGTCGATATCGATCCCGGTCAGGTTGTTCTCGCGGGCACCCCGCACCCGGATGACGTCGTGGCTATCAGCGTTCTCAGCTGACGAAGAAGAAGCGGTGGTTTCAGGCATTCGTAGGACAGTCCTTGCGGTGGGCGCACCGTGAATCAGCTCTGGGCCAGGTCACCCGGCCCGAAGGCTAGCGGCAACACGGCCTCCATTGCTAGAGGCCCGCACGGGGTCATCACGTGGCACTCCAAACTGGCGTGCTCAGCAATCAACTGTCGGCACCGGCCACACGGCATGATCACGGCCCCTTTGCTATCGACACAGACCACCGCCGTCAGCTTGCCGCCGCCAGTGTCGATGAGTTGGGACACCATCGAGCACTCCGCGCACAGCGTCAGCCCATAACTCGCGTTCTCAACGTTGGCCCCGTGGACGATCCGACCGTCGTCAACGATTCCGGCGGCGCCCACGGGGTAGCCCGAATAGGGTGCGTAGGCCCGCGACATCGCCTCGGTCGCCCGTGCGGTGAGCGCGTCCCAGTCGGGTGTCGTCATCAGCTCTTGGTGTATGCCGTGCCACCGGCGGCGGGCGGGCGGACGCGGCCGACCAGACCGGCGACGGCGAAGATGGTGATGAGATACGGCAGCGCGATGAGCAACTCCGAAGGCACCCCACTACCGATCGTCGATATGACGTTGCCGAGGTTCTGAGAGAAGCCGAACAGCAGAGCCGCAAGCACAGCTAGCTTGGGATTCCACTTGCCGAGGATCATTGCGGCGAGCGCGATGTAGCCCGTGCCTGCCGACATTTCGCGACCAAACGCCAGCCCGGAGCCGATGGTGAAAAAGGCACCTCCAAGACCTGCGATCGACCCGCCCAGAATGGTGTTCCAGACACGGCGCTGATTGACCTTGATACCCACGGTGTCGGCAGCCCGCGGGTGCTCACCCACGGCTCGGGTGCGCAAGCCCCACCGGCTGCGGAACAACATAAACTGCAGCACGATCACCACGGCATACATCAGGTAGACGAGGATCGTCTGCTGAAAGAGCACGGGGCCCAGGAGCGGTATGTCGGACAGCACCGGCAGATTGATGCGCGGCAACGGGGGCGGGGAGTTCCAAGTGGCCTTGTCGTCCGCCAGCACCGTCCCGAACATGAAGCCCGTTAGGCCAATAATCAAGGTGTTGAGCACGACGCCGACGATAATTTGGTTCACCCGGAATGACACCGAGAACCATGCCAGCAGGGCACCCACGCTCGCGCCCGCCAACGGTGCGGCGATCAGGCCGGCATACCCACTGGCAAGCTGGGAGGCGATCACCGCCGCGGCAAAGGCCCCGAAGAGTAATTGCCCTTCGATGGCAATGTTGATGATGCCCGAGCGCTCGCAGACGATGCCGGACATGGCACCGAAGATGAGCGGCACCGACAGAGCAAGCGCCCCAGCCAACAGCGAGGTCACCGGAATCACGGATGCTTTGCCCGCTCCCACCCACACCAAGAAACCCAGCACGAACGCGACGCCGACCACGATGGCTAGCCAGGCGGGGGCTTTGCGTCGAGCACGAGCAGAGATGAGGGCGGCCACCGTCGCGGCCAGCATGGCTACCGTCAGCACGGCGATCAGGGCGAAAGAAGGCACCGCGAACGTGGGGATAGCAAACCAGTTTGACCCCGAATTCACCTGGAACGAGGTCTCAGTTCCGCCCTCGGTGCGGGACAGGAAGAACGCTGACGCCAGAGTTGCGAGCCCAAACATGATGGGCGCCCGGTAGCCTATGCGTTTGATGACCTGATCTTCTACGCTCTCTTGCCCCGTCGTGCTGGGAAGAGGGGCGGCGGTGTCGACGCTCATGCGGCGGCCTCCGCTTTCGTGGGCTTAGCCACTTTTCGTTGCCTCTGTTCCGGATCGGGGAGTCGGAAAATTGCCCGCACCAGCGGAGGCGCCGCGATCAGCAACACGATGATGGACTGGACGACCACGATGATGTCGATGGGCGTGGACGTTTCGGCCTGCATCAGGAACCCCCCGGATTTGAGGGCACCGAACAACAGCCCCGCAAGCAACGTCCCGACCGGTTTCGACCTGCCGAGCAGCGCGACCGTGATGGCGTCGAAGCCGTAGGTCGCCGCCACCCCGGCGGTCAACGACCCCTCTGTGCCGAGCACTTGCGAGGTCGCGGCCAGGCCGGCCAATCCCCCGGCAATCACCATGGTGATAACCGTGATCGTGCCCACCGACATGCCCGCAGTGCGGGCAGCGTGAGGGTTTGCTCCGGCCGCACGGAGTTCGAAGCCGATCGTCGAGCGCTCCATCAGCCACCACACGGCGGCAACCGCCAGCAGCGCCACGATGAAGCCCCAATGCAATCGGAACGTGTTGCCGGGCACCAACCAGTCGGGAATGAGCAACGGATATCCGGCGTTCTCGCCGATCTCCGGGCTGCGCTGCCCCGACCTGCTCGGGTTAAAGGTGTCAAGCTTGAGGGTGTAGAGAATGAGTTGTGCAGCAATGTAGTTGAGCATGATCGTCACGATCACTTCGTTGGCCCCAAAACGCGCCTTGAGCCCACCTGGGATCGCTCCCCAAATGGCTCCTCCGACCGCGCCGCCCATGATCGCGAACAGAAGGTGGATGCCGACCGGCAGGTCCCAGGCAAAACCGACGTAGGCCGACACGATGGCACCCACGATGATCTGGCCTTGGGCGCCGATGTTAAACAGGCCGGCCCGGAAGGCCACGGCGATGCCGAGGCCGGCGAGGATCAACGGAGTCGCGAAGACCATGGAGCTGGTCAGTGGTTCGATCTGATTGGCGAATCCCTCTTGCGTCCAGTCAAAGATGGCCCCCCGGAACAACGCGCTGTACGAAGCTCGCACGGCTTCGAAGGCGTCCCCGAGCATGTCCACCGGACGGGAGAAGAAGTAGCTCGAGGAGGAGCGCACGTTCTCGTTGGCAAAGGCGATGAGAAACCCGCCGAGAATCAGTGCCAGCACAACCGCCAGCACCGAAATCGAGGCGTTCCCGCCGACAACCTGCCTCATAGCGCCACGGAAGTCGCGGTCTTGGGTTGGCGCTGACTCGTGTTTCTTCGCGCTTTGCTCGTCCTGCGCAGTGCTCATGAACCCACCTTCGGTGTGCTGCCGCTGGCGGCACCTTCTTGGGCCTGAGCCAGTGGCACTCCGGCCATCATCAAGCCGAGCACGTCACGGCTGACGCCGTCGGGCGATGCGGCCGCGTCAACGATGCCGACGACTTTGCCGCGATACATCACTGCCACGCGGTCGGCGAGGGCGATGACCTCGTCGAGCTCGGTGGAAACAATGAGAACCGGCGTGCCTTTGTCACGTTCTTCCACGATGCGCTGGTGCACGAACTCGATGGACCCAACGTCGAGCCCTCGCGTGGGCTGTGAGGCAATCAGCAATTTCAGGGGCCGTGAGAGCTCGCGCGCGAGGACAACCTTCTGGGCGTTCCCACCGGACAACGTGGAGATGGCGTCGGACGTTGAGGTGAAGCGCACGTCAAACTCTTGTGTGCGTACGTCTGCGTTGTCGCGCACCGCCGCTGGGTTCATCGAAACACCTTTGGCGAAAGGCTCACTCTTGTAGAGATCCAGGATCAAGTTCTCAGCAATGGAGAAACTGGACACGACGCCGTCGGTCGAACGGTCTTCTGGCACAAATCCGATGCCTGCCCGCAGACGTTGGCGCACGTTCAGCGATGCGAGGTCTTTGCCTTCCAGCGTGATCGATCCCGCATCCACGTTCACCAAGCCCACGATGGCCTCAGCCAGTTCGCTCTGCCCGTTACCTTGTACCCCCGCTATACACAGAATTTCACCACGCCGGACGTCCAAGTTGAGATGATCAATGAGCGTCACCCCCGTCGGGCTCAGGACACTGACGTTCTTCATCGTCAAAGAGACGTCGCCGGGATCGGCCGCCCCTTTATCGATGGCCAACGTGACCGATCGGCCGACCATCAGTGAGGCGAGTTCTGTTTCAGTCGACTCCGGCGTGGCGTGACCCACCACTGCGCCCCGGCGAATGACGGTGATCCGGTCAGCGATGGCGCGCACTTCACGCAACTTATGGGTAATGAAGACGATGGAGGTGCCGGCGGCCTTGAGCTCGCCCATGATGGAGATCAGCTCGTCAGTCTCCCCCGGCGTCAGCACCGCCGTTGGTTCGTCGAGAATGAGGACCTTGGCGTCACGCGAAAGCGCCTTGATGATCTCGACGCGCTGCTGCACCCCTACCGGCAGGTCCTCGATGAACGCGTCGGGATCGATATGGAATCCGAAGCGCTCACTGATCTGCGTCACCCGCTCGCGCGCCTGGGCAAGATTCAGCACTCCTGCAGCCCCCGTCGGCTCGAAGCCAAGCGCCACTGACTCAGCCACGGTGAAGACCGGAATGAGCATGAAGTGCTGGTGCACCATACCGATGCCGGCCGCTACCGCGTCGCCAGGCCCGTCGAAGCTCACCGGTTGGTCATCGAGAAGGATCTGGCCCTCATTCGGCTCGTAAAGGCCGTAGAGAACGTTCATCAGTGTGCTTTTGCCCGCCCCGTTCTCGCCGAGCAGCGCATGGATTTCGCCGGGCTCGACGGTGATGTCGATGGAGTCGTTGGCCACCAACGATCCGAAGCGTTTGGTGATCCCTCGCAGTTCAAGTTTCACAAGCCGCCGTCTCTCGTGTGCTGGGTGCTGGTTGACGACGGTGGCGGCCCGACCGTGAGGTCCGGGCCGCCACTACGTCATGCGGTGCAACGCGAAGGTTGCCCCTGGGTGATTAAGGCGAGCTAGGCGATTCGATCGTGAGCTCACCCGAAATGATTTGCTGCTTGTATTCATCGATCTTGGTCGACAACTCGGCGGGCACGTCGGCCTCGAAGTCGTGGAACGGGGCCAGTCCTACTCCGTCGTTCTCCAACGTGCCGACGTATGGCTCGTTGGAGAAGCCATCACCAGCGGCTTCGGTGATGGTTGCGTCAACGGCCGGGCCGATCTGCTTGAGCACTGAGGTCAAGATGACCTCGCCGCTGTCGGTGGTGTTGAAGCCATCGGAGTCAACCCAGATGATCTTGGTGCCTTCGGCGCCCTTAGCAGCGGCGATGGCGCCCAAACCCACCGGGCCGGCGACCGGCATGATGATGTCGGCACCTTGGGCGATGAACTGATCGGTCAGGGTCTGTCCCTGGCTCTGGTTGTCGAAGTCTCCGGAGAACGAGCCCTCTTGAGATTCCTTGTCCCACCCGAGCACGGTGATCGGGTCAGCGTCAGCGTTGTCTTCGTTGTACTTTGCGACACCATCGACGTAGCCGTCCATAAAGATCGACACCGACGGAAGCGGCAATCCACCAAAGGTCGCCACGGTGCCCGTCTCGGACATCCCGGCCGCCAGGTAGCCCGCGAGGAAGCTGGCCTCGGCGGTGTTGAACAGGATCGGCCTGCCGTTATCGAGTTCGACAGCGTTGAATTCCGCGTCGTTGAAGCCCGAGTCGATGAGCGCGAAGTTCGCGTCGGGGTTCGCTTCGGCGGCAGCCTGGATCGCGTCTTCGAGCAAGAAACCGACCCCGAAGGTCAGATCGCAGCCCTGGCCGACGAGGGTTTCGACGTTCCGGGCGTAGTCAGCGTCCGAGGTGGACTCGACCAAGGTGGTCTCAATACCCAATGCCGACTTGGCCGACTCCATCCCCTCAGCGCCGGACTGGTTGAACGACTGGTCGTCGAACCCACCGGCGTCCGAAACCATGCATGCCTGGAAGTCGGTTGCACCTGCTGCCGGAGCGGCGCTCGATGCGCCCGCTTCGTCCGGCGTGCTGCCACCGGTTGTTTCTTCGTCGGGGGCATCTCCGCAAGCGGCGAGCACGAGGGTGGCAGCGGCTGAGACAGCCGCGAGTTTAAGGACCTGACGCACAGGTTTCTCCTTCTCCTACGAGGGCAAAGTGGCTAACTGCGCCGCACGAGCGGGCGCACCATGGCGGCGATGCTACCGCCGCCACGAGCCATTGAGTCCCCTTTAGGGACCCCTGACCCCAAACGTGACGCAAAGGTGACCTGCTCTTCTAGCTCAGGGCAACAGCGGCCAAGAGCTTGGCCGCGTGCACCACGGCTTCGTCGTCGATCACGAGGTCTCCCTGGTGCAGTTCGTAGGTCGGCCCCCCCGGCGTACGCGTGCCCAACCTGGCCATCGCCCCAGGAACCTGCAGCAAATACCACCCAAGGTCTTCACCGCCCAAGGATTGGGCGGTGGGCACGGGCGCGTGCGGCCCGATGACCGCCCGCGCTGCGGCAGTGAACGTCTCGACTGCCGCAGGGTCGTTGTCCACCGGCGGCACGCCCTTGACGTGGCGCACGGTCGCGTGGACGCCGTAGGGCCGCACCACCGCGTGGACGATCTCTTCGATCAGCCCCGACGTGTGGTCCCAGGTCGCCGAGTCGAGCATGCGCAGGGTGCCCACGCACTCCCCTGAGGCCGGGATCACGTTGGGCGCCGACCCTGCCCGCACCGCGCCCCAGACCAAAGCGGTGCCCGAGCGCGGGTCGAGACGGCGCGACAAGATCGCCGGGACTTCGGTGATGACTTTGCCGAGCGCGAACGTGAGGTCGGAGGTCAGGTGGGGGCGAGAGGTATGTCCGCCGCGTCCCGACAGAGTGACCTTGATCGAGTCCGAGGCGGCCGTGATAGGCCCAGACTTCAGCCCTACCTGGCCCACGTCGAGCGACGGATCGCAGTGCACCGCATACAGATAATCGATGTCGTTGATCGCACCCGCGTCGATCATCGTGTGGGCGCCCCCAGGCATGGACTCCTCGGCGGGCTGAAAGAGCAACCGAACGCCCAACCCGCGAGTCTGCAACTCGTCTTGCATCTGCGCCAACGCCAGACCTGCACCCAACACGGCCACGGTATGCAGATCGTGACCACACGCGTGTGCCACCCCAGGGTTGACCGAAGCGAAATCTAAGCCGGTGACCTCATCGATGGGTAGCGCATCGAGGTCTGCCCGTAAGGCGATCCGACGCACGGGATCTGTTGCGCCCACGTCAACGATGACGCCCGAGCCGGGCAGCGGGGTCATCCGCATACCGGTGTCGCGCAGCGTGTTGAGGATCAGCGCCGTCGTGCGGTGCTCTTGCCAGGAAACCTCTGGGTGGCGGTGCACCTCGTGGCGCCAGGCGATCAGCGGGGCGCGCATGTCGTCAATGGCGGCAGCGGAGCGTGCCACGAGGTCGTCAGTGCGCGCCGGGGCAGCGGGAGTTTCAGCAGTCACAAGAGGCTCGAGAAATCACAGTTCAGATCGGGGGAAGTGTCCTTGCATCCTAACGCCAGGCCAAGACAGCGCTTCCCCGTCCTCGCCTGCGGCTTAGAACGTCTCCCGGGGCACGTACTGCCCCCACACCTCGCGCAGCGCGTCGGCCACCTCACCGCCGGTGGCGCGCTCGGCCAGCGCAACCCGCATGGGGACCAGAATGTTGTCGCTGCCCTGCGCGGCCTGCTGCATCTGCTCCAGGGCGTCGCGAACGGCTGACCCGTTGCGGGTTTCACGCAGCTTTTCCAGCCGGGCGCATTGGGCGACCTCGATGGTCGGGTCCACCCGCAAAAGCTCATAGGGCTCCTCGGCGGCGCTGGCGAATGCGTTGAGGCCAACGACCACTCGCTCCCCCGAGTCGATAGACAGCGCGTTCTCGTATGCCGTCTGCTCGATTTCGCTCTTTTGGAAACCCTCCTCGATGGCCCGAACGGCGCCGCCACGGTCCTCGACGGCCTGCATCAATTCGACGATCGCCTCTTCGAGGTCGTCGGTCATCGACTCCATCACGTAGGAACCGGCAAAGGGATCGACCGTCTTGGCGACGTCGGTTTCGTAGGCCAGCACCTGCTGGGTGCGCAGCGCAAGCCGCGCCGCTTTAGCGGTGGGCAGGGCGATGGCCTCGTCAAAAGAGTTAGTGTGCAGCGATTGCGTTCCGCCCAGCACCGCGCCCAAGCCTTGGAGGGCCACGCGCACCATGTTGACCTCGGGCTGCTGAGCCGTCAGTTGCACACCCGCAGTTTGGGTGTGAAAGCGCAGCATCAACGACTTCGGATTCTTGGCGCCGAACTCTTCGCGCATGACGCGTGCCCAGATCCGCCGGGCCGCCCGGAACTTAGCGATCTCTTCGAGCAACGTGGTGCGGGCCACGAAGAAGAACGACAGGCGCGGCGCGAAGTCATCGACCGCAAGACCGGCCCGCATCGCAGTGCGCACGTACTCCTTGGCGTTGGCCAGGGTGAAGGCGATCTCTTGCGAGGGCGTGGCTCCGGCTTCGGCCATGTGGTATCCCGAAATCGAGATGGTGTTCCACTTCGGCAGGCGCTGTGCACACATTGCGAAGGTGTCGCTGACGAGGCGCAACGATTCCGCAGGCGGGTAGATATAGGTGCCGCGGGCGATGTACTCCTTGAGCACATCGTTTTGGATCGTCCCGGTCAACTGGTCGGCGGTGACGCCTTCGTGCTCGGCTGCCAGTTCGTACATCAACAGCAGGGTCGAAGCCGTCGAGTTGATGGTCATGGACGTGGAGACCGTGTCTAACGGCAAACCGTCGAGCAGGACCCGCATGTCTTCGACCGAGTCGATCGCAACCCCGACCTTGCCGACCTCTCCGCTGGCTAGGGCGTGGTCGCTGTCGTAGCCCATCTGCGTCGGCAGGTCGAAGGCCACCGACAGGCCGCCAGTGCCGTTGGCGACGAGTTCGTGATAGCGAGCGTTCGACTCTTTGGCAGTGCCGAAGCCTGCGTACTGACGCATGGTCCAGGGCCGCCCCGTGTACATCGAGGGGTAGACCCCCCGGGTGTAGGGGTAGGCGCCGGGCTCCCCGAGCGCCTGCTTCGGATCGAAGCCGCCCAGGTCCTCCGCGTCGTAGACAGGCTTAAGAGGCAGGCCTGATTCGGTATGCAGATCGCTCATTAAGTCAGGTTAGTGGGCGATCACGCGTTGCTAGCGCTCTTGGACTCCTGCGCCACGCTGTCTTCCACCCGGACCAGCATCATCTTGGCCACCAGCGCCATCACCACCAGTACGCCCACCACGGTGACCAGCCCCAACACGCCGCTTCCGGTCAAGGCCAACACGACATACCCCAGCAGGGTCGCGAAGGCACCGGCCAACGCATAGGGCAACTGGGTAATGACGTGGGTGATGACGTTGCAACTCGCACCCGTCGAGGACAAGATCGTCGTGTCCGAGATCGGCGAGCAGTGGTCACCGAAGACTGCCCCAGCCAGCACCGCACCGAAGGCCGCGAGGAGCAACTCCGGCTCGTTGATGGAGTTCATGATGTCGCCGGCGATCGGCAGCAAAATCCCGAACGAGCCCCAGGAGGTGCCGGTCGAGAAGGCCATCGCTCCGGCCATGATGAACATGACCGGGATCAGCCACTGCGGTTCCATGTTGGCGTCCAAGACCAGGCCGCCGAGGTAGTCGCCGGTCCCGAGCGCGCCGATCAGCGAGCCCAGCATCCAGGCAAGCAGCAAGATGTAGACGGCGGGAAGCATGGACTTGATGCCTTCGGTGAGCCCGCGTCCCAACGTCTGCGCGCCGAACTTCGGGTTCTCGATGGTGTACCGAAAGTAGTAGTACAACGCAGAAGAGAAGCCGAGGACCGCACCGTAGATGAGGGCCTCGGTGACGTCGGTGCTAGCCATGATGTCCAGCGGCGCCCAGCTAGGTTCGTCGGCGCCGGTGTATCCGGTATAGACGATGCCCCCGAGCACCCCGATCACGAGCATCGCGAAGGGCACGATGAGCGCCCGCATCGCACCAGGGGAGTGCACCGGGAGGTCTTCAGCGAGCTCGCCGGGGATGGTCAGCGAGTCGTCGAAGGTCTTACCCTCCGAGACGGCGCGGATCTCCTCTTTGCGCATCGGGCCGATGTCGATCTGGAGCCCGACGACCAAGAACACCGTAATGATCGCGGCGATGGCGTAGTAGTTCAAGCTTGCGGCGGTCAGAAAGGCCTGAACTTCGCTGACCGTCAGGGCCGAGGCCGCGACGATTGGGGCCATAATGCCGATGATGCTGGCGCCCCAACTTGAGAACGGCGCGAGCACGGCAACCGGCGCCGACGTCGAGTCGATCAGGTAGGCCAATTTCGCTCGTGCCACGCGGTGTCGATCGGTGACTGGCCGCGCGACCTGGCCCACGGCAAGGGCGTTGAAGTAGTCGTCAATGAAGATCACGATGCCCAGCACTGCGGCGAGCAACTGCGCACCACGACGGGTCTTGATCTTCTTCATCGCCCAGTCCGAGAAGGCCGCGCTACCTCCAGCCATCAAGATCAGCGCCGTGATCATCCCCAGGGTCAGCGTGAAGATCAGGATGTAGACGTACGTCGTGTTGAGCGCGCCCTCGACCCAGAAGATCTCGGAGAAGGCTTTCCACACCAACTTCACCGTCGCGATGGGGTTGAAGTCAGCCACGATGAAGGCAGCCGAGAGCACCCCCGCACTCAGACTCGGCAGCACCTTTTTGGTCGTGATGACGAGCACGATCGCGAGGACCGGCGGCAAAATACTAAGAATTGAGGCATCCACGGCATGAGCCTTCCCTGGTCGGTCCGCTCAGGGTATTCCCAGAATGCCTGGTCAACAAGGGGGCACGCGCGAGAGATCGACGTCTAAAGTTGACGAATGTCATGAATCAGAGACGGTCCGCCGTAGACCAATCCGGTGTAGACCTGCACTAACGACGCGCCCGCCTCCAACATCGCGAGGGCATCGCCACAAGACATGATGCCGCCCACACCAATCACCGGGAAGTCGCTGACCGCGCAGATGCGAGCCACCATCTCCCGCGACCGCAGCGTCAGAGGGCGACCGCTCAGACCGCCATTTTCGTCTGCGCTGCCGCGGTCCCTGGGGTCAAGACCGCCGCGACTTAGCGTGGTGTTGCTGGCGATAACCCCTGAGATTCCGGCGTCGGTGGCGACCTGGAGGGCCTCGTCGATAGCTGACTCGGTCAGGTCCGGAGCGAGCTTGACCAGCACCGGCGTGGCGTCGGCAGCACCGACCACCGCCGACAACAACTCGCGTAGCGGCTCGGCATCTTGCAGCGAGCGCAGACCCGGCGTATTGGGACTCGACACGTTGATCGCGACGTAATCCGCCACGTCGCGCACCGCGAGCAGCGAAGTCAAGTAGTCGTCGCATGCATGCTCGACCGGCGTCGCCTTGCTCTTGCCGATGGACACCCCGATTGGTATGTCGATCAGCCCGGCAGCGCGGTGGGCTCGCAACTGATCAGCGAGGGTCTGAGCACCGTGGTTGTTGAAGCCCATCCGGTTAATCAGCGCCCCGCTGTCGCGAAGCCGGAACATCCGCGGTGCCGGGTTGCCGCCTTGGGCGATCGCGGTGACGGTGCCGACCTCGACGTGGCCAAAGCCCAGCGCCGACCAAGTAGGGATCGCCACCCCATTTTTGTCCATCCCGGCCGCCAACCCGAGCCGGTTCTCAAAGCGCAGTCCCAGCACGGTCACCCCAGCCGATGCCGTCGGTGCAGATCGCGAGGCGCCAGTGTCCATCGCCGCTCGCACCATGTGGCGTCCCATCGCTCGCGCACCCACCATCGTGGCTGCGCGCAGTGTCACGTCGTGAGCCCGCTCGGCTTCGAGGCGAAACAACGCCGGCTTGGCCAGACGCGAATACAAACTTCCAGTCACGGTCACAGCCGCCAACTCTACGTGCCATCTACACTGAGCCGGTGGCGGATCTGGAGTGGGCGAGCGGCCTGCCGGGGCTGTATGCGGTGATCCCGGCCGGGGGTTCGGGGACCAGGCTCTGGCCGTTGTCGCGCACCGCCTCCCCTAAGTTCCTGCACGACCTCACCGGCAGTGGAGCCTCGCTGCTGCAGGACACTGTGGCCCGCTTACGGCCGCTGTGCGGTGAACGCCTCCTCGTGGTCACTGGGGCTAGGCACGCGGACGGGGTAGCCAAAAACCTGCCCACGTTGAACAGCGACAACCTGATCGTGGAGCCCTCCCCCAAAGACTCGCTGCCCGCGATTGGTTTGGCGGCCGCCGTGCTGGAACGACGCGACCCCGACGCCATCGTCGGCTCCTTCGCGGCTGACCACGTCATCACCGACCAGCCCGCCTTTGAAGGCTGTGTGACCGAGGCTGTGGCCGTGGCACGTGAGGGGGTGCTCGTCACACTCGGCATCACGCCTTCATACCCGGCAACCGGATTTGGTTATGTGCAGCTTGGCTCGGCCTACGGACCCTCCGGCCACGCTCGATGGGTGCCCGCGTTCGTCGAGAAGCCGCCGCTTGAGGTCGCCAAGGGCTACGTGGACGCGGGCTACCTATGGAATGCGGGGATGTTCGTGGTTCAGGCCAGTGTCCTGATGGCGATGATCGAGCGTTGGGAGCCCGAGCTGGCCGCGGGTCTACGAGCCATTGCCGCAGACCGGGACACCATCGAGGATGTGTGGCCCTCGCTGCCCGCGCTCTCGATCGACCGGGCCATCGCCGAGCCCGCCGCTGCAGCCGGGGCGGTGGCAGTGGTGCCCGCTCACTTTGGCTGGGACGACATTGGCAACTTCGCCTCGCTCGCCGCTCACCTTCCACCGTCACGCAGCCGGGCCGGTCTGCGCGTGCTCGGCGACGACGACCTGGTGCTCAGCATCGACAGCTCCGGCATCGTTGCCGCACGCGGAGGGCGTACCGTCGTGCTCTTGGGAGTCCCTGACACGGTCGTGATCGATACCCCGGACGCGGTGCTGGTCACCACCCGCGAGCGCGCCCAGGACGTCAAGGTCATCGTCGATGCTTTAGCCAGCAGCGGGCACGAGGACCTGACCTGACCACCTCACCAGGCACACAGGACCCTGCGGCAGGGCGACGGCGCCGCGATGCCCTCGCGCACCCACTCTCCACCCAAGGCCCCCCTCGGGCGGCAGTCACAGATC
>JBBSKS010000050.1:0-14348 GCA_038256095.1 Actinomycetales bacterium
CAGGGCGTGCACGACCGTGTCCGCCAACAAGCGCCCACGTTGCGTCAGGACTGCTCGACCCCTGATGGCTTTGGTGCCCTCAAGTAACCCCTCGGCGATCAGTCCAGCAACGGCGTGACGCCCCTGCGCGGTGAGCACCGAAAGGTCCAGACCGCTGCTGAGGCGAATACCTAGGAGCACCAGTTCGTCTTGGCGTTGCCCGTCGGTGAGGATCTCCCGCGAATGAGCCGGGCTGGTGCCAGCAGCCAGGCGGTCTGCATACGCCGCGGGGTGTTTGACGTTCCACCAGCGTGTGCCGCCGATGTGGCTGTGGGCCCCCGGGCCGACACCCCACCAGTTAGTGCCACGCCAGTAGGCCACGTTGTGTTGACAGTGGTTGTCCGGCGTTCGCGCCCAGTTGGAAATTTCGTACCAGGTGAACCCCGCTGCGGTCAGGGCGTTGTCGACAACTTCGTACTTGTCGGCCTCGTCGTCGTCGCTCGGCATCGGCAGTTTTCCTCGACGGACGGCCGCCCCCATCGCGGTGCCAGGCTCGATGGTCAGGGCGTATGCCGACACGTGATCGGGCTCCAGCGCCAAAGCCGCGTGGACACTGGTCCGCCAGTCGTCGAGATTCTCCCCCGGTGTGCCATAAATGAGGTCGAGGCTAACCTGCAGGCCTGCCTCGCGTGCGGCAGCGACTGCGGTCGCGACGTTTGCCGGGTCGTGGGTGCGGTCCAGCGTGGCCAAGACGTGCGGCACCGCTGACTGCATACCGATGCTGACTCGGGTGAATCCGGCCGCGGCCAAGTCCCGCGCGACGGCTGGGTTGAGGGTGTCCGGGTTGGCTTCGGTGGTGATCTCCGCGCCATCAACCAAGCCCCACATGTCGCGGACCCCTTGCACCATCCGGGCCAGGTCACGGACCGGCAGCAACGTCGGGGTGCCGCCGCCAATGAAGATGGTGGACACCTGCGGTGGTGGCGCCTTGTTCGTGCCGAGCACCCCAGCGGCAAGGGATATCTCGGCGAGCGCAGCGTCCGCGAACGTGTCCGCGCTGGCCCCGTGCGGCCCCAACTCCAACGCGGTGTAGGTGTTGAAGTCGCAGTATCCGCAGCGCACCCGGCAAAACGGAACGTGCAGATAAACGGCGAACGGCGTTGAGGTAAGAGTCGTCAGACTCGCCGCTGGCAACGCCCCGTCGATGGGCGCCGGATCACCGGATGGCATGACTGGCGGCATACGAGGAAGTGTGTCAGGTTCGCAGACCACCTACTGTCAGTAATGTGGATACCCAATTTCGCGAATACATCGACCAGTTGCGCTCCGAGGGTTACACCGTCCGAGACGACCACGGGTCGGACCCAGACCTGATTTCCCCAGACGGGAGCGCGGTCGATACCTGGCGTGAGGACTACCCTTACGACTCAAGGCTGACGCGCGAGTATTACGACGTAGAGAAGTACCTGCTCCAGGTCGAGTTGCTGAAGTTCCAGGCTTGGGCGCGCGAGACCCAGACCCGACACGTGGTGATCTTCGAGGGCCGGGACGCTGCCGGTAAGGGTGGGTCGATCAAGCGGTTCACCGAGCACCTGAACCCACGCGGCGCACGCGTCGTCGCGCTGACCAAACCCACCGAGACCGAGCTGGGTCAGTGGTACTTCCAGCGGTACGTCAAGCATCTGCCGAGCAACGGCGAGATCGTTCTCTTTGACCGGTCTTGGTATAACCGTTCCGGAGTCGAGCGGGTCATGGGCTTCTGCGACGACGACCAATACGAGCAGTTCATGCAGACCGTTCCGGCGTTCGAGAAGATGCTGGTCGAGTCCGGTATGACGCTGACCAAGTTGTGGTTCTCGGTGACCCAGAATGAGCAGCGGACTCGGTTTGCCATCCGCCAACTCGACCCGGTGCGTCAGTGGAAGCTGTCGCCGATGGACGTGGAGTCCCTGGACCGGTGGGAGGCCTACACCGAGGCCAAGGAAGCGATGTTCCGGCGAACCGACTCAGACCATGCGCCCTGGACCACGATCAAATCCAACGACAAGAAGCGTTCGCGGATCGCCTCCATGCGGACCTTCTTGACCCAGTTCGACTACGAAGGCAAGGACGAAGAGATCGTGGGCCAACCTGACTCCGCCATCGTCAGCCGCGGGCGCGAGACCACCGGCGACTGACGACACACCTCGTCGGTGCCACCTTCGTCAAGCCCTGCCACCCAACGGCTGCGGTTGCATCGCGCTCGTCTGCCGGTCGCTCCCCGAGACGCTTCGATCAGCTCCAGTGGCGTGGTGACGTCCGCTCTGACGAGCGAATCACCCAGCACTACGAGGTCAATCAACTCCAGGTAGCGGCCAAGGTCTACATAAGTGGCCGCTGTGCAGCACTGGCACGCAGCTCCACTCCCGGAGCCAAAGCCTCTGGGGACGTAGACGTTGCGGAACAGGCGGCGGAACTTCGGGCCGCTGAGGTCACGCCACGACAGGCCCGCTTCCTCCGCCTGCTTGCGACTGAAGGGCCCACAGGGTGCGCGACCGTCGGCAACCCAGTGCACACGTGGAGTCGATGACGGGCCCCATAGGGATTGCGCCCGAACCATGCTCCGTGGTTCACTGCTTAAGTAACGAACCACTGAACCAATAGGAAGGGCGGCGAAGCATGTTCGACGGACGGGATCCCATTTATGTGCAGATCGCCGAGTCGATTCGCGCCGAGATCTTGTCCGGGGCGCTGGTCGAAGGCGATCAGGTGATGTCCACGACCGCCTACGCGACGACATACCGAATCAACCCAGCCACGGCAGCCAAAGCCTTTGCCGACCTCGTGGATGAGGGAATCCTGCGCAAACAACGAGGGGTCGGAATGTTCGTGTGCGACGGAGCCTCCGAGCAGCTTCGGGCCCAGCGGCGGGGAGCGTTCTTCGCGGATCACTTCGATCCGCTGCTGCGCAACGCGGCGCTTCTTGGCATCACCCACGACGACCTGATGACACACTTGAGAAAGGGCGATCATGAACGGATATGCCGTCCAGACCGACGACCTTAGCGTTCGATACGGACGCAAGCAGGCCCTCGAGAGCGTCTCTCTCGACCTCGCGCCGGGCCGTATTCATGGCCTCCTTGGCCGCAACGCCACGGGCAAGAGCACCGTGATGTCGACCCTGGCCTCGCTCCGAGCGCCCCATCGCGGCACGGTGCAGATCGACGGCCACGACCCCTTCGAGGACGAGCAGCTTATGGCTGGCATCTGCCTCATCCGTGAAAGCGACGACGTCATCGACGACGAGGCGGCGTCGGTCACCCTCGACCTCGTGCAGCGGTCCCGACCCACCTTCGACCGCGAGTATGCCGACCGCCTGCTCACCACTTTCAGGCTAGACCGCGAGACCAAGCCCTCCTCGCTGTCACGGGGGCAGCAATCCGCCCTCGGTGCCGTCATCGGATTGGCATCGAGAGCACCACTGACGATGTTCGATGAAGTCCACTTGGGAATGGACGCACCAACCCGGCAGCTGTTCTACGACGAACTCATCGCTGACTTCGCCGAGCACCCTCGGACAATCATCATCGCCAGCCACCTGATCAACGAGATCGAATCCTTCCTCGAGACGGTGACCATCCTGGCCGGCAAGACCATCTTGCTCAGCGATGAGTCCGAGCGGTTGCGCGCACGGGGCATCACAGTGACCGGCCCCACGGCTGTGGTCGAACGGTTCTGCGAAGGCCACACCAGCGTCGGCCATCGAGACCTTGGCCCTACGCGTGAAGTGACGCTCTTCGAAGAACTCGACCCGGCCACGGTGCGGGCGGCGCAGGACGCCGGGCTCAGTGTCGGTCCAGCCCCTCTTCAGGACTTATTCATCCATCTAACCAAGGAGTCGGCATGATTTCCCGGACCGTCACCACTGCGCAGGCACGGCCCACCCCGCGGTGGCGGCACGCGGCTCGACAGGTCATGATCGCCAATCTGCAACGGGCCGGCTGGTTTTGGGGCGGTTTCGTCATCGTCGTGTGCGGTGGCCTCTTCACCGTCAGTCGCTTCACCGACGTCACAGTGTCGGGGGTGCAGTTCGGCTATCACGCAGCTCTCTGGTTCCAGTTCTCCATCGCTATCAGCGTCATCGTGATCTATCTGCCGGTGCTCGTGGCCGCAGGCACGACACGGCGCTCGGCTTTCCGGGGCATTCTGGTCGCCGAGGCTGCGACCTCCGCCGGGTACGCCGCAGTGATCACGACGTTCCTCCTCGTCGAGGAAAGCGTCTACAGAAGCCTGGGCTGGTTCCATGGCAGCGAAGACGTAGCCTTTCTCTCGGTTCTGCACGCTGGTGTGTGGCCGTATGCCTGGGGTGGCGCTGCGCTCTTTGCCGCCGCCACGCTCAGTGGACTTATTGTCGGTGCGACCTACTACCGATGGGGCGGCTTGCGCGGCACTGTGACCCTGCCGCTGACCTTGTCGCCACTGATCCTCGTGTCGATTTATGCGTTGAATCCGACCTCGCAATGGACGCCCTGGGACTTTGGACCCGAGTTCGGCGGGATGTGGCAGCCACTGTTGGCACTTGGGCTGTTGATCCTGGGAGCGCTCGCGCTGCACCGCATCCTCGCGCGGGTGCCCATTCGCTAGTCCGCAGCTCTGACCCGGTCAGCGGAGGCTGTAGTTGAGGTTCGTGATCGTGCGGCCAACCTCAAGGCCTTTGCGCTCAAACCGAGTCACCGGGCGCAGCGGCGCCGGCTCGTCCGAAACCAATGCAAACCGGTCATCAACGTCAAGAAGTCTGCGCATCGCCATCCCGTAGGGCGCCCAGTCGGTGGCTAGGCGCCACATTCCCCCAGGCTCCAGAGCAGCCGAGACGCTATCCGCCAGCGCTGGGCCCACAAGCCGTCGATCTTGGTGCCGGCGCTTAGGCCACGGATCAGGGAAGTAGGTCCACACCTCGTGAATCGAGCCAGGCGGGACCATCGTGGCCATCGCGAGCGCCGCGTCGGCCTCAACAAAGCGGATGTTCGTCAACGGTTCGTGTCGCATCCGAGCCAGGGTCTGCCCGATCCCGGGACGCCAGACTTCGATCGCCAGCAGGTTCCACTCAGGTTGGGCGGCAGCGCCGGCACGGATGGCATCACCGGAGCCTGGTCCGATCTCGATCACCAGCGGCGCTGCACGCCCGAAGGCTTCAACAGCATCCAACCGGTATGCCGTGTTGACGGTGGTGTCGTCGCCCTCGCGAGCCCGCGGAACGGGGATCACAAACTCAGGGGACATCGCGTCGTATGCCGACTGGTGACCGGCCGGCATACGCGAACCTCGTCGGGTGAACGACCGGATGCGCGAGATACGCCCCGAGCCGAAAGTCTCCGTCGGCAGCGAATCAGCAGCGATAACTTCAGAGAGGGGAAGCGCGGAGGTGGGCTCCTGAGAACCGTCGCTCACTTCTTGGCTTTCTCGACCGCCGTGGGGTCTTGGGACAGCGCCGCGATGAAGGCTTCCTGCGGGACCTCGACGGTGCCGACCATCTACATCCGCTTCTTGCCTTCCTTCTGCTTCTCCAACAGTTTGCGCTTGCGGCTAATGTCGCCGCCGTAGCACTTGGCCGTGACGTCCTTGCGGATGGCGCGGATGGACTCGCGGGCGATGATGCGGGAGCCGATGGCTGCCTGGATCGGAATCTCGAACTGCTGACGGTTGATCAGTTCTCTGAGCTTGCCGACCATCATCACCCCGTAGGCGTAGGCCTTGTCTTTGTGCACGATCGAGGAAAACGCATCGACCTGCTCGCCCTGCAGCAAAATATCGACCTTGACCAGGTCAGCCACCTGCTCGCCATCGGGCTCGTACTCAAACGAGGCATACCCACGGGTCTTCGACTTCAGGACGTCGAAGAAGTCGAAGACGATCTCGGCCAACGGCAGCGTGTAGCGCATCTCGACCCGCTCGGGCGAGAGGTAGTCCATCCCACGCAGCGTGCCTCGACGCGTCTGACACAGCTCCATGATCGACCCGATATATTCACTCGGAATCAAGATAGTTGCCCGCACAACTGGCTCCGTGACATCACCGATCTTGCCGCCGGGGAACTCACTCGGGTTGGTAACGTCAATGATCGAGCCGTCGTCCATCTTCACCAGATACTCCACGTTCGGCAGCGTGGAGATGAGGTCTAAATTCGACTCTCGCTCCAGCCGTTCGCGCACGATCTCCAAGTGCAGCATGCCGAGGAAGCCGACCCGGAAACCGAAGCCGAGGGCCACGGACGTCTCAGGCTCGTAGACCAGCGCCGCGTCGTTGAGCTTCAACTTGTCGAGCGCATCGCGCAGCGTCGGGTAGTCCGAGCCGTCGATGGGATACAACCCCGAGAAGACCATCGGCCGCGGGTCCTTATAGCCGCCCAAGGCCTGCGTGGCCATGTTGTTGGCCCCCGTCACCGTGTCGCCGACTTTGGACTGGCGCACGTCCTTCACCCCGGTGATGAGGTAGCCCACCTCGCCGACGCCAAGCCCTTGGGACTTCATCGGCTCTGGGGACACCACGCCGATTTCGAGCAACTCGTGGGTTGCCTTGGTAGACATCATGGCGATCTTTTCGCGCGGCGACAGGCTGCCGTCGATGACCCGCACGTAGGTCACGACCCCGCGGTAGGTGTCGTAGACCGAGTCGAAAATCATGGCCCGGGGCGGCGCGTCAGCATCGCCGACCGGCGCGGGGAGGTCGCGCACAATGCGGTCCAGCAACTCGGTGACACCTTGACCGGTCTTGCCTGAGACGTGCATGACGTCCTCGACGTCGCAGCCAATGAGGTGCGCCAACTCCTCGGCATACTTCTCCGGCTGAGCCGCGGGCAGGTCAATTTTGTTGAGCACCGGGATGATCGAGAGCTCGTTCTCCATCGCCAAATACAGGTTGGCCAGGGTTTGGGCTTCAATCCCTTGCGCAGCATCCACCAGCAGCACGGCGCCCTCACACGCGGCCAGCGAGCGACTCACCTCATAGGTGAAGTCCACGTGACCAGGCGTGTCGATCATGTTGAGCACGTACGCCGTCTCGCTCGCGTGCTGGCCAGGCGCGAGCGCGGCCTGGGCTGCGTCAGACCCGGCAGGCTCGTCAACGATAGCCCACGGCATACGCACCGCTTGGCTTTTGATCGTGATGCCACGCTCGCGCTCAATGTCCATCCGGTCGAGGTATTGCGCACGCATGGATCGCTCATCGACAACACCGGTGATCTGGAGCATGCGATCGGCCAACGTGGACTTGCCGTGGTCGATATGCGCGATGATGCAGAAGTTGCGGATGATCTCGGGCGGGGTGGCCGCCGGTTGCGGGGCAACGCGAGCAATGGGGGACACGCGGGCAGGACCTCGTCAGGCTCGTGGGAAGGATGGATGAACACGTGAGTCTGTCATGCCTACCCGGGAGGCGGCGCATCCCGTTCGTTGTGCCAGCCCACGGGATCTCCAGTTCATTGCTACCGAAATCGGGGGCACTAAAGACTCAAAGGCAAAGAGTTTCAGCAGTACGGCGAGCAACTCACCGAATAGTTCGAACGGTTCGCGCTAACCTTCCCATTAGTCGCCACCGCAATACCGGCGGCGGAGGCTGCAAAAAAACGGTTGCCGTGGAGTGCCTCGCTAAAGGCTTAGACCAACAATCGATAACCAGCCCGACGATTATCTCGGAGCCCAACTCCCCCAGATGCAGGTCGCCCGACCCTTCGGCTGTCGCTAGAAGCATCGACACAAAGGGTAGAGCCAGCCCGTCATTAGTCCGCGACTCAACGTTCAGCAAATGGCGCAACCCTTACGGAACTTTCTTGTTGCCCGACAAAGCCGTCGCCACCGCGACGAAGTGGGCTATCGCCGCAGTAATCAGCAGCGTCAAGGGTGGGCCGAAGGCAAGACGAACACCCCACCGGCCCAGAGGGCTGGCTACGATGCGGCCATGGTCAACCGTTCGCTGTCAAAAGCCCTGTTCGTCGCCACCAGCATCGTGCGGGAAGTCGCCAAACAGCGTCCGACACGCCCAAAACCTAGTGCACCCACGTCCCCGCGCCGCCAAGCGCACAAGGCCAAGACCGCCGACAGTGGCTACGCAGGCGACTTCGTCGGCACTCCCCCGATGTCGTATGCGCCCATCGGCGATGACCTCGCCGACCCCGGTGAAGTCGTCTGGACCTGGGTTCCCTACGAGGAGGACCACAGCCAAGGGAAAGACCGTCCCGTGCTCGTGATCGGTCGCCACGGGGGCCTGCTCCTGGCCCTGCAACTCAGCAGCCAGGACCACGACCGCGACGCGGAGCAGGAGGCCAGTCGGGGACGCTTCTGGATCGACGTCGGCACCGGAGAGTGGGACCGGGAGCGTCGACCAAGCGAGGCCCGGGTGGATCGCATCCTGCAAGTAGCCCCCCTAGGAGTGCGGCGCATTGGGGCTGTGCTGCCCGAGCCCGTTTTTACCGAGGTTGCTGCCGAGGTCAAGCGCCGGACTCGATAGCTGATGCGCACGCAAAAACCCGCCCCCAGATAACGGAGGGCGGGCTCTTGCGTATCAACTACGTGCCGCTGTCGCGGCGGCGTTCACGTGCCGCTGTCGCGGCGGTCAATCACTCGCTGGGCGGGCTCAGGACCGTGTCGATCAGGTAGACCGTGGCGTTCGCGGTCTGAACTCCACCACAGATAACTGCAGCGTCGTCGCCGACCATCAGGTTCTCAACGTCGCCGGTGATCTCAACGTCGCCGCCCTGAACGGTGGTCTGCGTCGAGTCAGCAAGGTCCGCGGGGCTGATCTTGCCGGGAATGACGTGGTACGTGAGGATGCTCGAGAGCAACTCAGCGTCAGTGCCCAGGGTGTCCAGCGTGGCCTGGTCCAACTTGGCGAACGCGTCGTCAACGGGAGCGAACACGGTGAACTCGTCACCGTTGAGGGTGTCGACCAGGTTCACGTCGGGGTTGACCCCACCGGAGACCGCAGCGGTCAGCGTTGTCAGCAGCGGGTTGTTACCAGCTGCCACGGCGACCGGGTCCTGCGCCATACCGGCAACGGAACCGTCACCTTCGGGGACAGCAGCGGCGTAGTCAGCGCAACCGGCGCCAACGAGCTCTGAGGTCGGGTCCATCGCTCCGGTCTCGCCCGCCATGTCGCCGGTCTCGCCCGCCATGTCTTCAGACTCCATGGCCATGTCCTCGGTCATTGCCGAGTCCTCGGTCTCCGCAGCTGCCGGGGCGGGCTCTGCGGCGGGGGTCTCTTCTTCGCTACCGCAAGCTGACACCGTCAGCACGGAGGCCATCGCCACTGTAAGGAAAATCTTCTGAACGCGCATGATTGTGCCTTTCTATTGGGGGTCGTGGAGCCGGTCGGCTCAACTGACTTTCACCGTCACGTTGTGCCATCCGGTGGATCCGTTCGGAGCGATTGGCTCGCGATCGGAAGTTTGGGTTTCGCCTGTGTTGTCTGTGGCTCGGACCTCGATGCTGTGACTTCCAGCCTCTGAAGGCCAAGTCCATCGCCAAGGACGCCACGTGTCCTCGTTGTCCGCGTTGGCGAGTTCGGCTTCTTCCCACTCACCCTTGTCAACACGAACCTCGACGTTAGCAATGCCTCGATCTTGGGCCCATGCCACCCCTGCAACCGTCACGTCGCCAGCGTCGAGATTGGCGAAAGACGCAGGCACATCGATGCGCGAGGACAACTTGATCGGAGCCTCCGCGTCGTAGCCGCGAGTGGTCCAGTAGGCCTTGAAGTCCGCGAAGCGGGTCACCTCGAGATCGACCAGCCACTTGGTGGCCGAGACGTAGCCGTAAAGGCCGGGGGTGACCATCCGAACTGGGAAACCGTGCTCCAGCGGGAGCGGCTCGCCGTTCATCCCGAGCGCCACCATGGCGTCGCGGTCGTCGGTCAGCGCCCCGAGCGGAGTGCCGATGGTGAAGTCGTCGGCGCTGGTGGATTTCACCGCGTCGGCGCCATCTTGCACGCCGGCCTCCTCGAGGAGGTCACGCATCAGCACGCCAAGCCAGGTGGCGTTACCTACGTAATTGCCGCCGACAGGATTGGACACACAGGTCAGCGTGATCCGCTTCTCCACGAGCCTGCGGTCAAGAAGGTCCTGAAAACTGAGGTTCAGCTCGCGGTCGACCATGCCGTGAACGCGGAGGCTATAGCCCTGCAGTGGAACGTCGGGGACCTGCAGGGCAGTGTCGACGCGATAGAACTCGGCGTTGTCGGTCAGGTAAGGGGTCAGACCGTCCACGCCGTCGAACGTCACACCACTGGGCAGCTCCCGGGCCCTTTGAGCGGCAGCAGGCAGCGTGAGGGCCTCCCGTGAGCCAAGGGCCGCAGCACCAGAGAACGCTCGGGTGACGACACCGCCCACGGCACCGGTTGCGGCTATGGCCGAAGCGGCCACCACGAAAGCACGACGGTTGAAACCGCGGGGCGCTTGCGCCGTCGCCGACAGCGGTGAGGCACCGTCGCCTTGCGAAAGAGCCTTAAGCATCCAGGCCAGCCCGCCGATCCCAACGATAGCGATCGCCCCAATGGGGATAAGCCGCACAGGGATACCTGCGCTGCCAACTCGATCGGTCACCATTGCCAGACCTGCAATAAACACCAAGGATGAAAAGCCAATGAGACCAGCAACGCGGCGGCGCGTTCCAAGCCAGCCCATAAAGAGTGCAAGTATGCCGACGACCGCAAGCACCGAGCCGATAAGCACGGGCTTGTCTGCGGTACCGAATGTCTCAATCGCGAATTCTTTGGCCGGGCGGGGGGCCCAGTCGACGGCGCGGTTGCCGACTGCTAAGACGGGACCGGTCACGCCAGTAAGCAATGCCGCGACGGCTTCGCCAGCGAAAATCCCCGAAACACCAGCGACTCCTCCGCTAAGTATTCCGAGTGCGCCGCGTCGGCGGCTTGCTTTGTTGCTCATGCCGGTTATTCGGAGCCCCTCACCGGGTGGATTGGTGGGCCTTCAGTGGCCCGAACTCATCGGTCCTGGAGACCGGTAAATTCATTGTGCTAGTAAACGTCAACCCCCGCACGTTGAAGCGCGGGGGTCGACCGTCGGTGGAGCTGAGGGGACTCGAACCCCTGACCCCCTCCATGCCATGGAGGTGCGCTACCAGCTGCGCCACAGCCCCGTAAGGAACAGCAAATATTACCCACATGCACCACCACCGGACCAAATCGACCCGTGACACCCCCTGGTCTCAGGCCCCGGGGACTCCCCCGGTAAGGGCTGTTGGCGTGTCGACCGCGGAGGCACTTGCGTTCCACGACACCAACCTCCATCCGGTGCGGTGGTGAGCCAACTCGGCCCAATGACAGTTGCGCAAGCCGGCTAGGCCCAGCCACGCCTGCTCGTACGACCATCCCACGAGGGCGGACAAGAGCGCCCGTGCAGCCACTCCATGAGTCACCAGCACGACGACCTCACCGGCAGAAAGCGACTCCGCCACCTCTAAGGCCAACTCATGGGTTCGGAGGCTCACGTCGTGCACGCGCTCGCCGTGACCTCCACGACGGACATCTACACCGTCGGCAATAGCTTGGGTGGCCTCAGGACAGTCCTTGACGACGTCGCTATGGCTGCGACCCGACCAATTCCCCACGTCAATCTCTCGTAGCCGAGAGTCGTGTTCGACGGGCACAGAAGCCCTCTGCCCTAGCGCTGCCGCCGTATGTGCGGCACGACGCAGGTCGCTGGAGATGATCCGCGCTGGTGGCAGGAGGGCCAACACCGAAGCCGCTGCCGCGGCTTGCGCAACCCCGCGCTCGGAGAGATCAGTGTCGAGTTGGCCCTGATAGATGCCGGCCGCATTGTGGGTGGTCTCCCCGTGGCGCAGAAGGATCAGCCGCGCGCCTTCGCTCACACGGTCACCTCCACTCAGACAATCGACGAGTCAAGAGCGATGCTGGGACAATCCTTCCAGAGCCGCTCCAACTCGTAATAGGCCCGGTCCTCGGCATGCATGACGTGGACGATGATGTCGCCGAAGTCCAAGAGCACCCAACGGCCCTCACGGACCCCTTCACGGCGCAAAGTCTTGGCTGAGGACTTCAGCAGTCGCTCCGCGACCGCATCGACGATCGCCCCGACCTGTCGTTCGTTGGGGGCCGAAGCGATGACGAAGGCGTCGGTCAGCGCGAGCTGACCGGTGACGTCCAAGGCCACGATGTCCTCGGCCAATTTGTCGGAGGCCGCATCTGCGGCGGCGCGAGCGAGTTCGATTGCGCGGGTGCTGGCTGACACTCAACGCTCCTTGCTATAGAGGTGGTATTTCCCGATATGTTGCACAACACCGTCCGGCACGAGGTACCAGACAGGTTGGTCGTTCGCGGTACGCACCCGACAGTCAGTCGAGGAGATCGCCATTGCTGGGATCTCCATGAGTGTGACCCGGTCTTTAGGCAGCCCGTGGTCTGTGAGTTCGTGGCCAGGTCGCGTGACGCCGATGAAGTGCGCAAGCTCCCATAGGTCCTCAACGCCCTTCCACGACAAGATCTGTGCCAACGCATCCGCGCCGGTGATGAAGAACAACTCGGCATCCGGACGCTCCTTGGAGAGGTCTCTCAGCGTGTCGGCCGTGTATGTCGGCCCGTCGCGGTCGATATCGACGCGCGACACGGTGAAGCGTGGGTTCGACGCCGTAGCAATAACCGTCATCAGGTAGCGGTGCTCAGCGGGGCTGACCTCGCTGGCCTCCTTGCGGTATGGATTGCCGGTCGGAACGAACACGACCTCGTCGAGGTCTAGTAACGATGCGACCTCGCTAGCCGCGACAAGGTGGCCGTGGTGGATGGGATCGAAGGTCCCACCCATCACTCCCAACCGCATCAGTGCTGGCTCGCCTGACCCTTGATAGGCCCGGGGCCACCGTCGCTGGAGTACTGGCCCGCGGCGGTGCCGTCGTCGCCGGTGTGGTGCTCGGTGTGGGGGTCCAGGGCCAGCGTGTTGCGGAAACTCCAGAGCAAGGCAAGGAGGCTCAGAGCAACAACGCCGGCGATGGCGGCGAACCACACGGGAGAGAACCATAAGTCGTTGACGTACTCGGTGCCTTCGGCGGCAGAGAAGGACTGGGCGATGTTCATGGGTCCAGACTACCGGGCGCCGCCGCATACAGTGGGCTTATGTCTGTGCAGTTGTCCGTGGTGATTCCGATGTACAACGAAGCCGACGTGCTCCCTCTCCTCGTCGAGCGCCTTCGCCCAGTCCTCAACGCCTTGGCGGACTACGATGACCAGGGCCGGGAAACGACATACGAAGTGCTTGCCGTTGACGACGGTTCACGTGACCAAACCCCCGTGCTGCTCCAGCGCTTCCTGCGCGAGTGGCCACAGCTGCGGGTGCTGCGATTGCGCACCAATGCTGGCCATCAAGCCGCCATCTCCGCGGGCCTTGCTGCTGCCCGCGGGCAATGGGTCATCACCCTCGACGCCGACCTGCAAGACCCCCCGGAGACCATTCCGACCATGCTGTCGGCCGCGCGCTCGCAGGGCGTCGACGTGGTGTACGGGGTGCGGACTGACCGATCTAGCGACTCGGTCTTCAAGCGCTCCACAGCCCGCGCCTTCTACGCAGCCATGCGCGCCGCCGGCGCCAAAGACGCACCTGACAACGCTGGAGATTTCCGGCTGATGTCGCAGGCGACGGTCCAGGCTGTCAACGCGCTACCCGAGGCCCACCGCGTGCTGCGCCTCGTCGTTCCTTCGCTCGGGTTCCCCTCGACCACCGTGGGCTACGCGCGAGAAGTGCGCGCCGCCGGGTCGTCGAAGTACCCGCTGCCACAGATGGTGCGCATGTCAGTCGACGGATTCACCGGATTCTCGCTAGCCCCCTTGCGCGTGGCTACCTGGTTTGGTCTCGGCGGATTTGCGGCCTCAATGCTTTTGCTGGCGTATGCGCTCACGGCAAAACTGATGGATATCACCGTTGCCGGATGGACCTCAACGGTCGTTATCGTGGCCGCAGTCGGCGCCGTGCAACTGCTGTGCTTGGGCATCCTTGGCGAGTATGTCGGTCGAATCTACTCGACCCTGCAAAGGCGGCCGACCTACTACGTCGCCTACGACTCTGCGGCCCCGACTCCCCTCAAGCCAGAGAGCGTCCAGAGCGAACGACACGATCAGTGACACCAGCGCCACCGCGCTGAGTGCCCAAACCCCGGCAAAGGGGACCACGGGCGCGGTCGCTGCGACCAGTGCCGCCGCCGAGCCTGCGGCAACCCAGCGTCGTCGTTGGCGCGCAGGCAAACCTGCTCGGGCGGGCGCCCTTCCACGCCACCGACCCCACCAGAGCGCAGCGAAGACGTAGCGCAAGGCCCCAGCCAGCAGAATCCACGGCCCGACTTCGTAGGCGACGACCACCGCCAGCACGGCCATCATTA
>JBBSKS010000051.1:0-14309 GCA_038256095.1 Actinomycetales bacterium
CTGGAGGAGAAGGCCGCGTTCGAGCCCTGCCACACGAGTGCGCCGGCGAGGAGAACGGCCACCGGGCCGGTAGTTAGGGCGGCAATCCGCCGGGTGCGGGAACTGGGTGTGCGCATGAGCATTCCTCTTCGATAAGGGGGGTGACGGTTTCGTCATGTAGGCGATCAACTGCCCCCGGTAAATCACACTGTATAGAGCCGTAAGCAGGTTGCGATCCACCACAAAATGCATTCAATAACTATCCGCGCCCGGCCCCATGGGTCATTGTGTGCCTCCGAGCCTTTAGCTCCTCGTGACGAGGGCAGGTTATTGAGAATGCTACCCCAGTGATTTCTGTAGCGCAGTTTCACTTCGGCGGTGTCAAATATTGCACGATGGAATGGCCCCGGGTTGTGGTGTGATAATTCTTGGTCCCGTTATCCGTGTCGGTGCGGAATTGGGTCGGGTCTGGCCAGGGGAGCGTGTGAATAAGTTCTTCTCGTAGGTCGCAAAGGATAATTCGGAGACGACGTTGTTGTAACGTACACCTGCTCTTCCTATCGATTTTGCGATGTTTTTTTCTCGTGCAGTATGCGCGAAGTCTGCGGATATATGCTGACGCCGAAGCCGGAGTGAAAAATCAATCCAGGTGCCAATCGCCGGGCAACAATGGGCCAGGGTTCTATCCCGTGTCGTGACCAGGCCGGTTCGCGTGTGGCCGTCGAGCGCCGAGTCCACCAGTCGCGATAGTCCAGGTTGATCGCGATAGGTGCAAGTCCACCCTTGCAGGTCCTGACGTAGGTGATGTCCGGGCACCACTTTTGGTTCGGCGCCACAAGCTTGACGTCGCCTCCGCTCAAGTCCGGCGCGTCGACCGGATGCCACCGGGCGCGGTGGTCCGTTTCCACGTCTTGGAATGGCGTCCTTGCAGACCAGCGGGTTCGTGAATCGCCACACCCTCTTCCATCGCGCCGCTAGCCCCAAGTCGGCCCCAATCCGGAAGACACCAAGGTTACAAGGATCCATCTCCCCGATCTTGATCAGGGTTGTCAATACCTCATCGGCACTCGTATTGTGCATTGGCATTGGGCACGCCACCGCGAACGTGTAAAACCCAGAACGCAAAAACCCCCAGCTCCGCACACATAAACACCACCGAGAACTTACCTCCATCTGGCTAGTCTGCCGTCGCAGCAAACTGCACTGCTGCACTTTCGCGACCCAGGTCCCCACCCTTTTTGCGTTATGCCGATATCGACATTGTGGGCCACTATCACCCGCATTTTCACTTCGCTGTTCTCAATCTTGACATTCTCGTAGTCCTGACGTGACCCGATTGGCTCCGCCCGCTCGGATTCCGTCAACGGCCATCCGGTGGCTGCTCCGCCTTCTGCCCTTTCCCTCCTTTTAGCCTCTTGCCAACCGCTTCTCATGCACATCAATCGTGCGTTCGACCTTAGCGATTGACCGCTGCTCATCCAACACGAACGAAACCGCGCTTGCCTTGTCCGTACCCGTGAAACTACGGCCTGTATAACTTAAGACGCTGCCCCTAACCTCAGGCGGCTAAATCACGTTGCCACCAAGCCGGACACGGTCCAGACCCAAGGTTCTCTCGTAATGCGGCTGAAAGAATTTAACATTTTTGCCTTGTGTAGAGGTAAGGGGGTGGCTAGTTATACCTGCGGTGGGGGCATCTGGGGGATCGTGCTGAAATCGTTGAGAAGGAAGTCGATTCGGTGCTCTGCGTCACGAACCCCTCCAGCACCTGGGCGTCGTAGTCACCCTTGTGCATCGTCAGAAAATGCGGCGGCTCCCCTGCCCAGAAAACGCGTCACCCGAACTCACCGAGCGTTCCATCACCATCGCCGCCGTGGACATCAAAAGACGCCCATGGCGGCTCCCATCCGAGCGCAGATGAAGATGACGCTTGACATCACGTGATGCCGACTTCTGAAACGGCCGCGACGCCCAATGCTGAAACCGGGCTCTGAACGTGTAGGAACAGTTTGAGGTAGCGCGATACCCAACCGACCGCGTTTACGTGCTGTTCAATGTACGAATCGATCGGTTAGCGTGGACCCCAGGAGGGATCGGGGACACCAGGCGGCAAGATCTTGCGACGCGGTCTAGCCGCGCGCGTTGACTTTTTGGGTGTTGCAGGCGGGTCGGCCGCAGGGCTGAGTTTGTCCACATTGGCGTCGGATTCCCCCGGCTCTTTGGCCCCAGGCCACGGCTTGGAGGCACGCGCGGCCAAGATGAAGGACTTCGCCAGCGGCGTTCCCTCAAAGCCCTCAGGCAACAGCAGCGGCCGCAGCCCCAAACCGCTGCTGTCCGCGAAGTCCGTGAAGGTGATGCCAAACATCTCGTGGGTCTCCCGCTCGTGCCAGGCGGCACCGGCAAAAAGCGACGTCACACTCGGGACAGCCTCGCCGTCAGGCACAAGGGTATGCAGCATCACCCGGGACAATATGTCGGGCGGGCTTGGCGCGGCGCTGGCGTAGAGATGAAGAACTAGCAGCATGCCGCGAACAGCAGGGTCCTCTTCAACGGCGGCTTCATTCTCCTCCTGCGCGCCGCCATCAGCGGTCGCGTCACGCTCGGCCTGGACTTCCTCCCAGGTACCGTCGCCGCGAGCCCCCGTGTGATCGACGGCTGAGAGCCAATCGAAGAAGTCGTAACCGCACTCCTTGGCCGCGGCCACCTCGGCATACCAATCAGCCAGCGGCACCGTGCAGGAGGTGAGGCCGGGTCCCAGATCGCTCACGCGTCGGCGCTCTCTGGGTCTGTGTGCCGGCCTTCACGCTTTGGGGCTCGGACTACCCCACGGCTGAGAGCCGCGGCATTGGCACGTGGGTCGCGGGCGCGACCGGGCCGCTCGTGCTTGATCTGCTCTTGCAGCGTAATGATGCCGTTGAGCAGCGCCTCGGGGCGCGGCGGGCAGCCCGGCACGTAGACATCAACGGGCACGATCTGATCGACGCCTTTGGTCACGCAGTAGGAGTCCCAGTAGGGGCCCCCAGAGTTGGAGCAGGCCCCAAAGGAAATTACGTACTTCGGCTCGGGCATCTGGTCGTAGAGCCGCCGGATCGCGGGTGCCATCTTGTCGGTCACTGTGCCCGAGACGACCATAAGGTCAGACTGCCGCGGACCGGGAGCAAACGGGATCACGCCGAGGCGGATAAAGTCGTGTCGGGCCATCGAGGCCGCAATGAACTCGATGGCGCAGCAGGCGAGGCCGAAGTTGAAGACCCACAGTGAGTAACGTCGCCCCCAATTGAGCACCACGCGCACGGCAGCGGGCGCTCGATCGGCGACGGGGCCCACTCGGGGCATCGGAAGGTCGGTCATATCACCACCACCTCAGCAGTCCGCGGCGCCAGGCGTGGGCTAGGCCGAGCGCGAGCACCCCGATGAAGATGCCCATCTCGACCAGCGACGCCAACCCCAACTCAGTGCGCAGCACCAGCGCCCAAGGAAAGAGGTAGACAGCGTCAACGGCAAAGACGACATACAAGAAGGCGAACACGAGGTATCGCAGGCTTCCCTGGCTCCACCCCTCGCCAATCGGGTCAACCCCCGACTCGTATGTCGTCAGCTTGGCCGCCGTCACATGGCTGGGGGCAAGCAGGCGGCGCACGCCAGCGGCGGCGGTCACCAGGGCAAGCCCCAGCAACACGACCATGAGCACCACTGCGTAGTCGGCCATCAAGATGCAGCCTACCGATGCTGACTCAACTGCTGTCGACCTCTTGTCTCAGCAGTTGGAGCGTGTCGGAGGCGGGTCCGAGCACGACGTTGGGATCGACCGCTGAGCCACCCGAGACCTGGATCACCGTAACCATTCTGTCGCCGCCCACCTCACCGAACCAGGTGAGCGTCAACTGACCCGGCGCCGAGCCTCCCTTGAACCTCAGGTAGTCAAACTGCTCAGCGGCGCTCGGAAGGCCAGGATTTGCCGACAGGATGTCGCGGACCGGCTCACCGGCGGGAGTCTCAGCTCGCTCTTGAAGGGCAACGTGCGCCGCGCACAACTCGTTGGCGGTCGCGAAGTAGTCGATGCCTTCCTGCCACATGGGGGCTGTGACGGTGGCGGGGTCCACACCTTCCACACCTGGTGAAAGGCCATCAAGGATTCTGCGCTGCTCGTAGGTGTCAGCAGCAGACCAGTTTTCGCGGGCCTCGTCGTCGGTACCCCAGCCGATGTCGCCGTGTTGTCGCTGATGGAGATCATCGCCGCAGCAGGCGCTTCAACGGTAACGGTCGTGCCGTCGGGTTCCTCCTGCAGCGTCCCCGACGGCAACGATCTCACGGCAGCGGTGATGGTGAGGTCGTCGTCCCAGGCGAGGTCGCCACGCTCGACTGCGTCCACCAATGCCCCAGCACGTACACCTTGAAGGCGCTGCCGATCGGGGCAGAGTCGTCGGCGTCCGCCTCGAAGACCGGCTCGCAAAGACCCGTCCGCAACGCGGGCGGCCAAGAGGTGGTGCTCGTCAGCCACCTCGCCCAACTCGGTGTCGATCTGCTCGAAGTCCTCGGCCGGCGGCCGTCGGCTAGCGGGTCGGGACTCAGCGTCAAGGCGTCCATCAATCGGTCGGCTCCCACCGAAAGGTCAAGAAGCAGCGGTTGCTCCCCCGCTTTTCCTTCCGGCACCTCGACCCCGTCACCGAGGCTGATGGCTGAGCCGTCAGGCGGGTGCATCAGCCCAAGAACCCCAACGAATCGACATACGACGAATCTAGCGAACGCGGACCAGCCGTGCAGCGCGATTCACGCGCTCTGGATACGTCTACTTCTGGTGCATCGTGGCGAGCAGCGCTTCGTAGCGTCCCACCACCTCTACGGTTTGCCCAGACGCGTCAGATGCAGCCTCGTCCGCTTCTCCGGCCAGACGCAGCGGCCATTGCGGCGCGGTCGCCGATCCCGACAGCGCCCAGGCGGCTTGGCGGGCGGCGCCGATGCCGACGTACTCGCCGGGCTCAGGCACCGCCACGGGGACTCCAAAGATGCTGGCTGCGACGTGTTGCACGGCTTTCGGGGCCGACGCGCCGCCGATCAGTAGCACCCGCTCGACGCGTGCACCTTGACCACGCAGCGCTTCGATCCCCGCCCGCAGGTTCAGCAACATGCCCTCGACCGCAGCTCGGGCGATGTTCTCCGGAGTCGCGTTCCCACGAGTGAGTCCCGTTAAGGTTCCGCTGGCGTGCGGCAGATCAGGAGTGCGCTCGCCGTCAAAGTACGGCAGCAAACTCAATCCCCCGGCACCCGGCTGCGCGCTCATAGCCAAGGCGTCCAAGGTCTCCACGTCGACCCCCAGCATGGCCGCCGTGGCCGACATCACCCTGGCGGCATTCAGCGTGCACATCAAAGGCAGGAAAGACCCGGTGGCGTCGGCAAATCCTGCGACTGCACCACTCGGGTCGTTGGGGCATACGTCAGAAACGGTGAACACGGTCCCTGAGGTGCCAAGGGAGATGACTACATCCCCAGCGGTCAAGCCCAACCCCAAGCCGGCACCCATGTTGTCCCCGGTGCCAGCGGCCACGACCATTCCGTCTCGGGTCGTCCCCGCGGCCTCGGCCGGCCCCAGCACTCGAGGAACGCCGAATGGTCGGCCGAGCGTAGTCGTCATGACGTCTTCGCGGTATTCGCCGGTGCGAGCCGACCAATACCCGGTGCCGGAGGCATCTCCCCGGTCGGTGGTCCATCCCTCGAACCCGCCGTTTTCCTTCAAGAAGCGCCCGGTCAGCCAATCGTGCGGCAGCACGACAGTGGCCAGTCGTGCTGCGTTGGCTGGCTCGCATCGTGCCAGCCAACGCACCTTGGACACGGTGAAACTGGCAACAGGAACGCTGCCGATCTCCTTGGACCACACCTCGGGTCCACCCATCTCGGCGACAAGATCGGTGGCGTCGGCAGCAGATCGCGTGTCGTTCCACAGCAACGCGTCACGGATGACCGCATTGTCCTCGTCGAGGGTCACCATGCCATGTTGTTGGCCCCCGACGGCGATGGCGTGGACACCGTCGAGCAGCCCGCCCTCACAGGCCTGCTCGACGGCCTCCCACCACCTATCCGGATGGACGGAGGTTCCGTCCGGATGGGTGGCCCGGCCCTGCCGCACCACGTTGCCGGTCTCTGAGTCGCAGACCACGACCTTGCACGATTGCGTTGAGCTGTCGATGCCTGCGACGAGTTGTTGCACGAGATTCCCTTCGTTGAGCCTGGGCTGCTGGTGAGCCCTAAGCGGAGACGAGTTGCTTCAGCGTGGCGCGGGCGCCAACAGAATGCAACGAATCAAGGTGACGCACGTAGGCCAGCGTGAAGCGCTCGTTCTCGACGACATCGCCGAAGAGGTCACGATCACGCAAGAACGCCAGCCGGTCGTCGCCCTGGGCGGCCGCGGCGGCCATGACGCGCTCTTTGAGCCGATCCACAACATCGATCGCCTCACCCTGCTCGTCGCGACCCTCTGCATACCTCGCCCAGGACGCCACGATCAGCGCTGAGTTCTCAATCTCGCCATCATTCTCCAGGTTGTGCCGCACGACCGGGATCAACCACTTGGGTATGCGGTCGCTGCTCTCAGCGCACAAACGCGCCAAGGTGTCGCGCACCTCTGGGTTGGCGAACCGCTCGATCAACGTGCGCCGGTAGTCGCCGAGGTCGGTATCGGGCACGTGAGGCAGCGTCGGCGAACCCTCCTTCTCCATATAACCGAGCAGGAAGTCGACGAACAGCTCGTCCTGGCAGACCTCGTGGGCGTAGGTGTAACCGTCCAACACCCCGAGGTAGCACAGCGCCTGATGACTTGCGTTCAGCAAACGCAGCTTCATCAGCTCGAACGGCACAACGTCCTCGACCAGTTGGGCGCCGACCTGCTCCCAGGCGGGACGACCGGAGACGAAGTGATCCTCCAACACCCACTGGGTGAAGGGCTCGCACACCACCGGCCACACATCTTCGATGCCGGTGCTCTCCGTCAACGCCGCAATATCCGACGGCGCGGTGACCGGAGTGATCCGGTCGACCATGCAGTTCGGGAAGGGCACGTGCTCGCTCATCCATGCAGCCAGCTCCGGGTCTTTCAACTGCGCAAACGCGGTGATCATCTTGCGAGCGACGTCTCCGTTACCCGGCAAGTTGTCACACGACATCACCGTGAACGGAGCAGTGCCCGCGCCGCGGCGCACACGCAACGCCTCGATGATGAACCCGAATGCCGTCGCGGGGACAGCGCCCTCGAACAGATCGGCCTGGATAGAAGCATCCTGATGGTCGAACTCGCCGGTGACCTGGTTGACTAGGTAACCACCCTCGGTGATGGTCAGCGACACAATGCGCGTCGCCGGGTCGGCCATCGCCGCAATGACCGCAGCGGGGTCGTCCGGAGCGAAGAGCATGTCGATGATCGAGCCGACCACCCGCGATTCCCGTCGACCGTCCGGGTGCTTCACGACCAAGGTGTACAAACCGTCTTGGTTGTTCAGCGTCTCGACGATGCGACGGTCGTGCGGGAGCACACCGACACCGCAGATGCCCCAGTCCAGGCCTTCTCCGCTTTCCATCAGCCGATCGGTGTACATCGCCTCATGAGCACGGTGGAAGCCGCCGACACCGAAGTGCACGATGCCCCGGGTGACCGTTGAGCGGTCATAGCTGGGGACGCTGACGTCGCCGCCGATATCACCCAACGTCGCTTGCGCTAGCGCGGTCACTTGACTGCACCCATCGATAGGCCCTGCACAAGCTTGTCCTGAGCGGCAAATCCGGCAATAAGCACCGGCAAGGAGACGACCAACGACGCGGCACAGACCTGGGCTAAGAACAGGCCCTGGCTGGTGACGAACCCGGTCAAGAAGACCGGCGCCGTGCCCGAAACCACACCGGTCAAGACACGAGCCAGGAGCAGCTCGTTCCAGCTGAAGATGAAGCAGATGAGACCGGCGGAGGCTAGACCCGGCGTCACTACGGGGGCGACAACCGAGATCAGTGTGCGGATCAAACCCGCACCGTCAACCTGGGCGGCTTCCAACATCTCCACCGGCACCTCAGCCAAGAACGACTGCAGCATCCAAATCGCGATCGGCAGATTCATGGCGGTGTAGAGGATGACCAGCGTGAAGATGTTGTCCAGCATGTTGAACTGCTGAGCGATCAAGTAGAGCGGCAGGATCGCCGCGACAATCGGCAGCATCTTGGTCGACAAGAAGAAGAACATGACGTCTGTCCACTTCTCGACCCGACGGATCGAGAGTGAGTATGCCGCCGGGAAGGCCAGCAAGAGCACGAAGACCGTCGACATCAGGCTGGCCGTCATCGAGTTGATGAGCGGTGGCCAAGGGTCGGCGTTGAAGAAGTTCTCGTAGCCCTCAAAACTGAGCGGCGCGAAGAAACTCGGCGTGCTGGTGGCCGCGTCGGTCTCGGAGTGGAAAGACGTCAGCAGCATCCACAGCACCGGTGCTACGAAGATGAGCCCGATGATCCATGCGGCGGCGGAGAGCCAGATGGCACCGCGTTGCTTAACCGGGGCGTTCATCGGTGCTTGGCCTGCGGTTTTGCGTGACGACTTCGGGGCTGAGGTAGGGGCGCTCATCGGTTCTCCTCCTGAAAGAGGCTGAACGCAGTCTTCAGCGCAAACGTGGCCAGAATGATCGTCCCAATGACCGTCACGACGCCGGCTGCCGAGGCTTGGCCGTAGTCCTGAGCGGTGAAGAACGTTTGGTAGATGAAGTACGGAAGGTTGGCCGTGCCGAGGGCTCCACCGGTGATGGTGAAGACGTGGTCGAAGTTCTGGACCACGTAGATGGCGCCCAACAGACCCGACAACTCAATGTACTGACGCAGGTGGGGAAGCGTCATGTGGAAGAAAATTTGGAAACTGTTAGCACCGTCGATACGGGCAGCCTCAACTACGTCGAGCGGTCGTGACTGCAAACCGGCGAGCAGGATTAGCATCATGAACGGAGTCCACTGCCAAATCAACGCGGCCTCGACCGCCATCAGCGGATTGGCGCTGATCCAGTCACGCTGGGGAGCGTCCGCGCCGAAGACCATCTTCAGCAGTCCGTTGAACAGGCCGTAGTCCGGGTTGTACAGCGCGTGCTTCCACAGCAGCGCGGCCGCGACCGGCACCACCAGGAAGGGCGTGATCATCATCGTGCGCACGATGCCTTGGCCGCGGAACTTCCGGTCCAACAGCAGTGCGATGCCGAGGCCTAGGAGCAACGACACCAGCACCACCGTCAAGGTCAAGATGATGGTGACAAAGACGGCACTTCGGGCGCCGGAGTCGGTGAAGACACTGACGTAGTTGTCAAAGGCGGCGAAGCCCCGTTCGTCGGGGTAGTAGCCGTTCCAATCCATGAACGAGATGATCAGGGTCGCCGCGAACGGGATCTGGGTCAGCACGATCACGAAGATCAGGGCCGGGAGCAAGGGCGCACGACGCGCCCATGCCCCGGTCCGGGCCAACGCGGTGGAGGGCTTCTTGGTCTCGCCCTCCACCGCGGTGTCACTGACGTGTGAAGTCATGAGTCAGTTAGTTCTTGTAACGCTCTGCGACTGCTTCGGCTGCACTCTGACCGGCGGCCAGGGCTTCGTCCACGCTTCCTTGACCAGCAATGACACCGCTGATGTCTTCACTGATCGAGGTGCCCAGGGCGGGGAATTCCGGGATGCCGACGAACTGGATGCCGGGAGCCGGGCGAGGCTGGGTCCCGGGGTTGTTCGGGTCTGCACCTTCGATAGCAGCCTTGGTGGGCTCAGCGAACGCACTGGCGATGTCGAGGTAGTCGGTGTTGGCGTAGGTCGACGCGCGCTTGCCGGCCGGGACACTGGACCAGCCAATTTCCTTACCGACGAGGGCTTCGTACTCGGCTGAGGAGGCCCAGGAAATAAACTTCCAGGCATCGTCCTTGTTCTGGCTAGCCTCTTGGATACCCCATGCCCAGGTGTACAACCACCCAGCGGAGTCGGTCTCCTTGACCGGTGCCGCGGCATACCCGATCTTGCCCTTGACGGGTGAGTCGTCGCCTTCCAGCGAACCAGCAGCCGACGTTGCGTCGTACCACATAGCCGATGCGCCCTGGCTCAGGTTATTCAGGCACTCGGTGAACCCGGACTGGGCTGGGCCGTTCTGGCCGTAGTTCTGGACGAGGTCGGTGTAGAAGGTGACCGCTTCCTTGAACTCGGGGGAGTCAACTTGGGCGTCCCAGTTCTCGTCGAAGTAGGTGCCGCCGTAGGTGTTGACCACCGTGGTCAGCGGGGCCATGACCTGGCCCCACCCGGAGAGACCGCGCAAGCAGATGCCAGACATGCCGGGCTCGGCCTCGTCCAGCTTCTCGGCCAACGTCGCGACCTCGTCCCAGGTGGGGTTGTCCGGGACCGTCAGACCCTCAGCCTCGACGACGTCCTTGCGGTACATCAGGAAGGAGGACTCACCGTAGAAGGGTTGTCCGTAGACCGAGTCTTCGTAGGACAGCGACTCAACCATCGGGGCCAAGATGTCTTCCTGCTGAAACTCGGTGTCGTCCGCGATGTAGTCATCCATCGGCGCGACCCAGCCGTTCTTGGCGTAGATCGGGATTTCGAAGTTGCTCAGCGAGGCGACGTCGTACTGACCTGCCTGGCGGGTGAATTCCTGGCTGATCTGATCGCGTACGTCGTTCTCGGGCAGGGTCGTGAAGTTGACCGTGATCCCGCTTTCCGGGGTGAAGAATTCGGCCGTCAACTTCTCGAGGTCAATCATCTGAGGGTTGTTGACCTGGAGGACGTTGATCGAGCCGCCGCCTCCTCCGCTTTCACCTCCACCATCACTACTGCCACCGCCACCGCCAGCGCCTGCACATGCAGACAGGGTGAGGCCGGTAGTGGTGGCCATCGCTAAAACGATCCATCGACGTTGACGCATCTGTACTCCCTTGGTGTGGGGTCCGCTCCGCAGACCTCAATGTCGTGTTTGCTCATATGAGCAACGCGGTGCACAAACGAGTAAACCCCTTGACCAACCGCTGTGTCAAGGGGTTTATTGGTTACAGTGCAGTTGCAGTGGGGCAACCGCTGGTTCCCGTCATGGAGAGAGAGAGCGTGGGTCGTGGTCGCGTCGATGGGGCCGTCTGAAGCCGTGCTCGCGGCAACCGTTGCCCGCCGCTATTACTTACTGGGGCAGGCGAAGAAGGACATCGCCACCGATCTGGGGATCAACCGATTCAAAGTGGCTCGGCTGCTGGAGTCAGCCATGGCGTCCGGCCTCGTGCGCATCGAGATTTCGCCGGTCGGCGGGATCGACCTCGACCTTTCCGCGCAGATGCAGGAGCGCTTCGACCTGAGGCGTTGCGTGGTCGTGGCCGACAGCAACTCCCCAGACGCGGACCGAGGTGCTGAGCTGGGCACCTCAGCAGCCGCCGTGGTGACCGAGATGCTGACCGATGACGACGTCCTGGGGTTGCCCTGGTCGCGGTCCGTGTTGGCCATGACCACCGCCTTACGCGAGTTGCCTGCAGTGCGAGTCGTGCAACTGAGCGGGGCCATGGAATTACCGGGTATCAACGCCAGCGCCGTGGACATCGTCCGCGAGACGGCGCGGATCGGCGGTGGCCAATCGGTGATCTTCCACGCGCCTTTCATTCTCGACGACGTAGCCAGCGCGCAAGCCCTACGCCGCCAAGCCAGTGTGATGGAGGGTTTCCGCGCCATCACCGACGTCACGCACGCCGTGGTGGGGCTCGGCGTGTGGAGCCCCGGCTTGTCTACCGTGCTCGACATGACCACCGAGGCGGAACAGCAAGAGCTATCGGCGGCGGGCGTGATCGGCGAGATCGCGGGCGTGTTCTTTGACGCCGGTGGCCACGTCATCTCTTCGGCGGTCAGCGAGCGGCTGATCACGCTGTCCGGCGCCGACCTGCTGGCGATTCCGAGCGTGACCGCGATCGTCGCCGGAGCAAAAAAAGCCCCAGCTGTGACCGCCGCCATCGCCGGGGGCCTGATTGACGGACTGATAACGAACGCGCCGCTCGCCGAGGCAATGCTGGCGACACCGCATACCCCGGCGGTTGTGTAGGACGCCGCTTAAGCCAAGCGCGTGAGTCGTTCCATCACCCGCAGGCCTGCCGACCCACCATGAATCAGGATGTTCGCGAGCAACGGGGCGAGTTGGTAAAGATCGGTGCGCTCTTGCCAGCCCGGCGCCAACGGCGACACCTCCATGTATGCCGAGAAGGTCGCCTCATCAAAGCCGCCGAACAGCCGCATGAACGCCAGGTCCAACTCGCGATGCCCGTAGTGCGCGCTGGGGTCGACCAGCCAGTGCCGGCCGTCCGAGCTCACCACCCGATTGCCGTGCCACAGATCCCCGTGCACCAACGAAGGAGATTCGCTCGGCCCCCAGAACGCGTCACCTCGGCCGCTGAGGCCGTCAATGATGGCCAGCGCGGCTGGATCGAGACCGTTTGCGGCCACCGCTTGTCGCGCCAAGGGCCTGACCCGTTGCTCTAAGTAGGCCTGCGGCCAGTGGTCCTGCGGGTGCAGGTCCAACGGCACCGAGCCGAGATAACCGCGAGTCGAGTTGTCAACCGTGCCGAAGGCGACCCCCCGGTGCAGGTGCAGCGCCGCGAGGTGTCTACCGAAGACCTCTGCCTCCTTTGAGTCTCTCCTTGAGGTCGCGTCGGCCGAATCGATTCGGTCGATCCACTCCAAAGCCAACGCGGACGGTGTTTGCCACATGACGCGCGGCACCGGGATCGCGCCGGTGGCACGGAGTGCGTTGAGGCCAGCGACCTCCCGATCAAAGAAGTCAGCGGGTGGGTCGTTCATGGTTTTCACGAACAGGGGCCCATCGGGACTCTCTGCGCGGAAAACGTTCGAAATAGAGCCGCCAGGGATAGGTAGCACCGACATCAGCGAGCGGTCGCTCACCAGGTCTGCTGGCAACGTCACGGGCTGCGGCACGTCCCTAGTCTGGCCCACCGCTATCTATCCAATCGAGCAGACCCGCACTTGCGGTCTCGACTTGGTCGAACATCGCGGCAAACACCGTCGCAGGCTGCCCATACGGATCGGGCACGTCGAGGCCCTCAGACCCGGCTCTGGCCGTCCCGATGACATCGGGAGCGAACTCACCGAGGCGCACGACCTTCTTGCGGGCGACCTCATCGGGGGCAAGGGCCAGCAGATCCCTCACGTTGGCCGTGTCCATCGCAACGACGAGGTCGAACCGGTCGAAGTCGTCAGCGTTGAACTGTTGCCCACGGTGCTCGAGGGCAATTCCCCGCGCGGCGGCCTCGTGCACCGTGCCCGCATGCGGCGGATTGCCCACATGCCAGGCGGCGGTGCCGGCGGATTCGACGTGGTGATAGGCGCCTTCGGCGCTCGCGCGATCGTTCCGAGCCGCCATCTGGTGCGTGAAGACCGCCTCCGCGGCAGGAGAGCGACAGATGTTGCCTAGACACACGAAGCAGATACGCATGCCCTCAGTGTCCTTCACACTACGAAATCGTGACTCAGTCGCCCCTTGGGAGATGCCTTCGACAGGGCGTGCATCGCCGAAGCAATCTTCGGCGTAAGCGCCCATATTCACCCGTTGACAGTAGATCCCACATTTAGAGGTGGAATGTGACGAAGTAATGCCCAGTTCGGGGATTAACCTACGGACCCGTAACATTGGACTTGTTATGAGTAAAAAGCCATCGCGTCGATTAGATCGTGTCGTCATCCGTTTTGCCGGGGACTCCGGGGACGGTATGCAGTTGACCGGCGACCGATTCACCTCGCAGACGGCGTCTCTGGGTAACGACATTTCCACGCTGCCGAACTTCCCAGCCGAGATTCGCGCTCCCCAGGGCACCCTGCCCGGCGTGTCCAGTTTTCAGCTGAACTTTGCTGACCACGACGTGATGACCCCTGGTGACTCCCCTGACGTCCTGGTCGCGATGAACCCGGCCGCGTTGATGGCCAACATCGCCGACCTCCCGCGCGGCGGCACGATCATCGCCAATACCGACGAGTTCACCAAGCGCAACCTCGCCAAGGTGGGCTACGCGACCTCCCCATTGGACGACGGCAGCCTCGACTCGTGGCACCTGCACGCGCTTGGCCTGACCTCAATGACGGTCGCTGCGCTGGCCGACTTCGGGTTAAGCCGCAAGGAGAAAGAACGCGCCAAGAACATGCTCGCGCTGGGCCTGATGTCCTGGCTCTACTCGCGCCCTCTGGAGAGCACCGAAGCGTTCCTACGAGCGAAGTTCGCCAAGAAGCCAGAGATCCTCGAGGCCAACCTGACCGCGTTGCGGGCTGGCCACGCCTACGGTGAAACCACTGAAGACTTCGCCGTC
>JBBSKS010000052.1:0-14072 GCA_038256095.1 Actinomycetales bacterium
GCCGACGGCATCGAATACGACCAGCGGATGCTGCTGCTCGACGACATCACCTGGCCGCAGCCGCTGCTGGAGCTGCTGGAGGCGACGCTGGGCATCTATCGCCAAACCCACCCGTGGGTCACCGAAGATGCGCTGAGCCCGAAGTCGATCGTGCGCGACATGTACGAGCGGGCGATGACGTTTGCCGAGTTTGTCGCCTTCTACCAACTGACGCGGTCCGAGGGTGTGCTGCTGCGATACCTTACCGACGCCTACCGCACGCTGCGCCAAACGGTGCCCGAGGGGGCGCGCAACGAACAACTCGATGATCTCATCGAGTGGCTCGGTGAGACCATCCGCCAGACCGACTCGTCTTTGCTGGAGGAGTGGGAGGCGCTGACCGATCCGGAGGCCGTCGCCGCTGCTGCAGCTCGGGCCGCCGCTGGGGCACCGATTGAATTGGCCCGTCCCATCACCGGCAACGAAAGGGCCTTCCGGGTGATGGTCCGCAACGCGATGTTCCGCCGGATCCAGCTCGCGGCGCGGGACGAATGGCGCACCCTTGCCGAGCTGGACGCATCGGTCGCGGCGCTGGTGGAGCCGCCGCGCGAGACGTTAATGAGCGCCCAGGACTGGGACGACGCGCTGGCGGGCTACTACGACGATCACGACCACCTGAGCACCGGCTTCGACGCTCGCGTGACGGGTTTGTTGAGCACTCAGGCCCAGCAAGGACGACCCCCCGGTATGCTGCGAGCTGGCGACGAGGATGACTCACGCGCAGTGAGGCTGTGGAAAATTCAGCAAACGTTGGCCGACCCGGACGAGGATCACGACTGGGTCATCGAGGCATGGTGCGATTTGGACGCCTCCGACCAGATCGGCGAGCCTATGCTGCTCTGCGCGGCGATGCGCCGCCTTGGCACTTAACCTTGAGGACCCGTCCATTTCCTCAATGAAAAAGGACCCTCACTATGGCCAAGCCTTTCGTCGCCTTGTTGACCGCTGCAGGACTGGGCGTGGTTCTTAACGGTTGCTCTACCATCGCGGGCGCTCAGCCTGCCGAGGTCGGTGACTGCATTCAGATCGGTGACATAGCCGAAGGTGGAGAAGTGGATGGCGTGCCCACCGTGGACTGCGGCGAAGCTCATGACGGCCAGGTCGTGCACCTTTTTAATCTTCCCGACGGTGATTTTCCGAGCAACGAGGAAGTGCTATCCGCCGTGGACGAGAACTGCCGCGAAGGGTTCGAGTCCTTTGTAGGGACGGCTTTGGACGAATCGACGCTAGCGTTGAATTGGCTTTCTCCCATTGAGGAAGGGTGGGAGAACGGGGACAGAAGCGTCCAATGCGTCGCCTACCTCGAGGGTGAAACCACCACGTCGTCCTTCGAGGGCGCGAAGATCTAGACGAGGCCGCCGAGGTAGTCGTGAACGTCGACGCTGATCGGCATCATGTAAACGTGTTGGTGGTGTTCCCGCGCAAACGACAGCGCCCGCTGCGCGTACGACCGCTGCCAGGCCAGCGTGACCTCGAAGTCGTGCGGGAAGACCGCATGGTTCACTCGCTGCCAGTACCGCCTTGAGGCTTCGCTAATCACGGTCGTGGTGCCCCACCAGATCGGCACACCCGGGGGGAGGAAGGAGGCCCACGCCTCCATGAGCGAGACGTCGAAAAAGGGCTGGGTGAAGAACCCCAGGGCTCCGGCCTCAAGCTTCTGCTCGGCGTAGGCCACCTCGCGCTGCGGGGATTGACGGTAGGGGTCGAGCCCGGCGTAGACCTGCGCGTGGGGCAGTTCCCGGCGGATCCGGGCAATGGCCTCGATGGTGCTGACCCCCGGGATCTCGTTGGGCCGATCTGCAGAAGGGTCGCCGCTGACGATCAGCACCTCGGTGATCTCGGCGCGCTCGATGGCTCGTAGCATCGGCAGGGCCCGGTTGGGCTCAAGATCTTGGGCCCTGATGTGAGGGATGGTGCTGTATACCGAGGCTGTCTCCTTGGCGATAGTGCACGCGTCCCAACTGCTCAAGTCGAACTTGGCCTGGTCGGGCACGTTGATGGTGTCCACGTCGCCCAGATGCTCGTGCACCGTCTCCACGTCGCGCCGCAACGCTTCGACGCTTCGGGGAATGAGCTCCACCGAGATGCGACTGCCGGTGGCGGTCACGGCTGGTATCCCAGGTTGGGACTGAGCCATTTCTCGGCGTGCGCCATCGTCCACCCCTTGCGCGTCGCATACTCGGCCACTTGGTCTCGGTCGATTTTGCCGAGCGAGAAGTATCGGACATCGGGGTGGGCGAGATAGAGCCCCGAAACAGCTGAGTTCGGTGTCATCGCAAAGGATTCTGTGAGGTGCATATCGATCGACCCGGCATCCATCAGGTCGAAGAGTGTCTGCTTCTCGGTGTGGTCGGGCTGCGCGGGGTATCCGGGGGCCGGACGGATGCCGGGGTAACGCTCCTTGATGACGTCCTCAATACTCAGGTCCTCACCCGCGGCATACCCCCATAGCTTGGTGCGGACCTCACGGTGAGCCCATTCGGCGAAGGCTTCGGCCAGCCGGTCGGCGAGGACCTGGACCATGATCGCGTTGTAGTCGTCACCGGCGTCGCGGTATTCGGCGGCGACCTCTTCGGCGCCGTGGATGCCGACCGCGAATCCGCCCAGGTGGTCGCCCTCGGTCGCGACATAGTCAGCCAGCGCGATATAGCCACCGGAGCGCTTTTCCCGCTGCTGTCGCAAGGTATGCAGCACCCGATGACCGTTGTGCGCGCCACTTGCGGTCTCGCGGGGTGCATTGGCGCGCACATCGGTCGTTGGCCCGGTGCCTGTGTGTATGACGATGTCGTCGCCGTCGCGGTGGGCGGGCCAGAGTTCGACCACGCCGGCGGCGGTGACCCGGGGGTCGTCGAACAGCTGGTCCAAGATCTCCTTGCCGTCGGCCAGGACTTCGCGGGCCTGCTCGCCCTGACGCGGGTCCTGCAGGATCTGCGGATAACTGCCGCGGAGTTCCCAGGCGGTGAAGAACGGAGTCCAATCAACAACGTGGCTGACTTCTCGCAGGCTCGGTTTCAGCAGGTGACGGCCCAGGTGCTTTGGGGCGGGCGGCACGTATGCCGACACCTCAATGGCCTCCTTGCGCGCCTTGGCCAGGGGCACCAGCGTCACCGACCGTTCGGCGTGGCGTTGGCGCAACTCGGCATACTGCGCGCTGACCTTGGTCGCCAGCGCTTCCTCGCGGCTCAGCGCCTCAGCCATCACCCCGACCGCGCGGCTCGCGTCAATGACGTGCACCACCGTCCCGTCGTATGCCGGGTCGATCTTGACCGCAGTATGGGCGGTGCTCGTGGTCGCACCACCGATCAGCAGCGGGGTCGTCATGCCGCGGCGGGTCATTTCCGACGCTAGGTTGACCATCTCGTCGAGGCTTGGCGTGATGAGCCCGGAGGCACCAATCACGTCGGCGCCGATCTCCTCCGCGCAGGCCAGGATCTTCTCGGCTGGCACCATCACGCCGAGGTCGGTGACCTCATACCCGTTGCAGGCCAGCACGACGCCGACGATGTTCTTTCCGATGTCGTGCACGTCGCCTTTGACCGTGGCCATCACGATCTTTCCCTTACTGCGACCTGCGGTGCCCGAGGCGGCCGCAAGCTCTTCCATGTACGGCGTCAGGTGGGCGACCGCCTTCTTCATCACCCGAGCGGACTTCACCACCTGGGGCAGGAACATTTTGCCGCTGCCGAAGAGATCACCGACGACGTCCATGCCGTCCATCAGCGGGCCTTCGATTACCGACAGGGCAGACCCCAAGTCTTGATATGCCTCTTCGGCGTCCTCGACGGCGTAGTCGCTAATGCCGTGGACCAACGAATGCCGCAGCCGCTCGGCGACGGGGGCCTCACGCCATACCTGGGCGGCCTCGCGGGCCTTCGCGCCACTGCCACCCGCTGATGCAGTGCCGCTGTAGTGCTGCGCGAGCTCGATCAACGTGTCGGTGGCGTCGGCCTTGCGGGCCAAGATGACGTCCTCGACTGCTTCGCGCAGCGGCGGATCGATGTCTTCGTAGACCCCGAGCATTCCGGCGTTGACGATGCCCATATCGAGCCCGGCGCGGATCGAGTGGTAGAGGAACACGGCGTGCATGGCTTCGCGCACCACGTTGTTGCCGCGGAAGGAGAACGACACGTTGCTGATGCCGCCGCTGACCCGGGCGTGGGGGAGGTTGTCCTTGATCCACTGCGTCGCCTGGATGAAGTCGAGCGCATACCTGTCGTGCTCGCTCATCCCGGTCGCCACGGTCAGGACGTTGGGGTCGAAGATGATGTCGCGCGGGTCCATCCCCACGGTCTGCGTCAGCAGGTCGTAGGCCCGCTGACAGACCTGCGTCCGGCGCTCCAAGGTGTCGGCCTGGCCCTGTTCGTCGAAGGCCATCACCACCACGGCGGCGCCATAACGGCGCACGATTGAGGCACGCTCGATGAAGGTCGCCTCGCCATCCTTGAGCGACAAAGAGTTGACGACGCCCTTGCCCTGCAGGCATTGAAGCCCAGCTTCGAGGACCTCCCATCGCGAGGAATCGACCATGAACGGCACTCGGGCGATGTCGGGCTCGGAGCTGAGCAGGTTGAGGAAGTGCGTCATCGTTTCGGGGCCGTCGATCATGCCCTCGTCCACGTTGACGTCGACCATCTGCGCGCCGCTTTCGACCTGCTGACGGGCGATCTGCACGCATCCGTCCCAGTCGCCGGCGGCGATGGCCTTGGCGAACTTCGGCGATCCGGTCACGTTGGTGCGCTCGCCGACGTTGACGAAGTTGGTCTCCGGGGTGAGCGTGAAAGCCTCCAACCCGCTGGTCCGCAGATAGCGAGGCTTCTCAGGCTTCGGGTCCTCCTCACCTGACGACGCGTCAGACCCAGGAACACGACGCGGGGGTATGCCGTGCACGGCCTCGGCGATCGCGCGGATGTGCTCCGGGGTGGTGCCGCAACAACCGCCGACGATGTTGAGCAGCCCGTCTTGAGCGAACTCGCGCAGGGTGTCGGCCATCTCCTCGGGACTCTCGTCGTAGCCGCCGAACGCGTTGGGCAGGCCAGCGTTGGGATGGGCCGAGATCAGTGCCCGCGAAGAAGCACCCAACTCGCGCAGGTGTGGACGCATCGCCTCCGGGCCGAGCGCACAGTTGAGGCCGATGCTGAAGAGGTCGACGTGTTCAGTGGAGACCGCAAAGGCCTCGGGGGTCTGGCCCGACAAGGTGCGGCCGGAGGCGTCGGTGATGGTGCCCGACAGCATCACCGGGACCGTGCGGTCGAGTTCGACGAGTACATCGTTGATGGCGTGCAAGGCGGCCTTGGCGTTCAGCGTGTCGAAGACCGTTTCGACCATCAAGATGTCGGCTCCGCCGGCCAAGAGCCCCCGGGCCTGCTCGGCATACGCCGCGCGCAGTTGGGCGTAGGTGATGGCGCGATATTCGGGACGTTCGACGTCGGGGGACAACGACGCGGTGCGGTTGGTCGGGCCCATAGCGCCGGCGATGAAGCGGGGTCGACCATCGGCTCGCTCGAACTCATCGGCCACTTCGCGCCCGATTCGAGCCGCGGCCTCGTTGATTGCGGGCACCAGATGGCCGGTGCCGTAGTCGGCCTGCGCGATCGAGGTAGAGGAGAACGTATTGGTGCTGCTGATGTCGGCCCCGGCCGCGAAGTACGCGCGGTGCACGTCGGCCACCACATCCGGGCGCGACAGTTGCAGCAAGTCGAAGTTGCCGGAGTAGTTGCGGCCCTCTTCGGTGCCGGGAGCCCGAAAATCGGCTTCAACCAACTCGATCTGCTGCATCATCGAGCCCCAGGCGCCGTCCAGGATCAGCAGTCGCTCGTGAGCGAGTGCACGCAAAGAGGCGGCACGATGATTGAGGGAAGGCATTGGGCGAGGATACTTCGGAATAGGATCAAACTTGGCATCTGTGACCGAAGATACTTCTTTGTCGTGTGGTGGCCGTGCGCCCTTCGGGTATCGGTAGCCGACCATTATTGAGAGACTGATCGACAATGACTGCCGCTCCAGACCTCCAGCGCCCCGTGACTGCGACGTATCGCCTTCAGTTGCACTCCGGCTTCACCTTCGCCGATGCCGCGCGCATCGTCGATTACTTGGCCGAGCTAGGCGTGTCACACCTGTACTTGTCACCGATCCTGGCGGCGATTCCCGGATCCATGCACTGTTACGACGTCGTGGACCACAGACACATCAACGCCGAGTTGGGCGGCGAGTCCGGCTTGCGCTCGCTGGCACAGACGGCGCACGACGCCGGTCTGGGGCTCGTGGTCGATGTGGTGCCCAACCACATGGCCCTCGACGCTCCGCAGTGGCGCAACGCCCAAGCCTGGTCCGTGCTGCGCGAGGGGCAACACAGCGCTCTGGCGCACTGGTTTGACGTCGACTGGGCCGCCCTGGACGGCAAGTTCGGCCTGCCGGTGCTGGGCCAACCGCTGGCCGAAGCCCTTGATGCGGGCGAATTGACGCTGGACACCGGGCGATCCAATGAGGGGGTCGCAGCCGGCCGGCCGGTCATTCGTTACTACGACCACGTGTTCCCGGTGGCGGCAGGCAGCGCCGACGGCGAAACCGACGTCGCGAAGGTGCTCGCCGCTCAGCACTACCTCCTCGCGTCGTGGAAGGAGGGCGACGAGGTCCTCAACTACCGACGCTTCTTCGAGGTCGACACCCTGATCGGGGTGCGCGTCGAGGAGGACGACGTCTTCGAGGCAACCCATAAAGTCCTGCTCGATCTGCACCACGACGGGGTGATCGACGGCTTCCGAATAGACCACCCGGACGGCCTACACGACCCGGCTGGCTACCTGCATACCCTTAATTCTGCGTTGCGTCCTGGGACGCCCGTCTGGGCCGAGAAAATTCTCGAAGACGACGAGCACCTAGAGTCCGAATGGGAGTGCTCAGGCACCACGGGGTACGACGGACTGGCCGCCCTGTCGATCGCGCTCACCGACCCCGATAGTGCCCGTACGATCTCGCGCTCGTGGGCACGCATCGGCGGCACCCCTGACCTGGACGACGTGGTCGATTCGACCAAGCGCAACACCGTCGAAGAGCTGCTCGGTCCTGAGGTCAACCGCTTGGTGAGGCGAGCCGCAGAGGTCATGCCGCAGCGCTCCACCGACGACCTCAACGAGGCCCTGTCGGCGATCCTGGTCAAGCTCCGCGCCTACCGCGCCTACGTCACCCCAGGTGAGGAGCCGGACAAAGATTCGGCCGCACGACTGGCCGAAGCCGTCAATCGCGCCTGCACAGCAGAACCAGACCACCAGGAATTGATCCGCGCGCTAGGCGAGGTCCTACTTAACCCCGACGCCGGTGGCAGTGACACTGAGGCGGCCCGTGACCTCTGCGTCCGTTTCCAGCAGACCACCGGCCCGGTCATGGCCAAGAGCATCGAAGACACCGCCTTCTACCGCTGGCACCGCTTAGATGCGCTGAACGAGGTCGGGGTCAACCCGGCCCACGGGGCCAGCCCGGCGGTCCGCATCTTGCACGATTGGGCCGCGCACCAACAGTCGACCTGGCCGCAGGGGATGAGCACGGTGTCGACACACGACACGAAACGATCGGAAGATGTGCGCGCCCGATTGTTGGCGGTGGCTGGCGACGAAGAGGCGTGGCAGGAGTGCAGCCAAGCGGCCTATGAGGCCCGCGAAGAGCACGGCATCGACGGCTCGGTGGGTCACCTCATCTGGCAGACCATTCTCGGTGCCGGCCCGATCAGCCAAGGCCGCCTCGCGGAGTTCCTGACGAAGTCGATCCGCGAAGCCAAGTTGCACACGTCCTGGACCGATCCGGAGCCGTCGTATGAGGGGCGAGTCCTGGCGTGCGCTGAAGAGATGCGCGCCGGTGGCCCCGTCCGCGAGGCCATCGACCGGGCGCTGGAGCGATCGCAGAACCAGATCGTCGCGGTGGTCTTGGCGCAGAAGCTGCTTCAGTTGACCTTGCCCGGAGTCCCCGACACCTATCAAGGCACGGAGGTTTTGGACCTCAGCCTGGTCGATCCGGACAACCGGCGCCCGGTGGATTACGCCCGCCGCCAGGCGGCGCTGAGGCAGATCGACTCGGGCGTCGACCCGGCTGACCTGTCGCAGATGAAGTTGTTGGTCACTGCGCGCGCCCTGCGAGTGCGGCGCGAATTCCCCGAGGCGTTCGGCGTGCAGGGTGCCTACCGGGCGCTGCACGCTGGACCTCACCTCCTCGGTCACGTGCGTGGTGAACGCGTCGCTACTCTGGCTTTGCGCGCCCCGCATGGCTTGTCGGCCGAGACGATGGCGGGCGAGCGGATCGAGATTGGCGCAGGCCGGTGGGTCGATGAGTTGACGGGTCGAGTGCTGGATGTTGGCGAGGCGGGTTTGGCCATGACGGAAGCGTTCGTGGACGCGCCGGTCGCTCTGCTGGTGGCCCGGGCACCCGAATGAGCGCTGACGTGAGCAGTCACGCGGGAAATACGCACGAGTATGCGGTCTGGGCGCCGGAGGTAGAGCGTATCGACGTCCACATCGGCGTAGACGACGCGCGGGTCGAGTCCATGGACCGTGGTGACGACGGCTGGTGGCGGCACGCGGTCGATGCCGATGACACGGGCGACGGCCGGTATGCCTTTGCGATCGACGGTGGCGACCCTCGACCGGACCCTCGATCGCTGCGCCAACCCGATGGAGTACACGCCGCCTCGGCGATCGTTGACCTTGGGTCCCACACCTGGCAGGACAGCGAGTGGCAGGGGGTCGCGTTGGAGGGAAGCTCGCTGTATGAGGTGCACATCGGGACGTTCACGCCCGCGGGCACCCTGGACTCGGCCATCGAGCGCCTGAGTGACCTGGCCGACTTGGGGGTCAGCACCGTCGAACTCATGCCGGTCATCGCCTTTCCGGGCGATGCCGGATGGGGGTATGACGGGGTGAGCCCCTTCGCCGTGCACGAGGTCTATGGCGGGGCCCCCGCTCTGCAACGCTTCGTCGATGCCGCGCACCAGCAGGGCCTCGCGGTGTACCTCGACGTGGTCTACAACCACCTCGGTCCCAGCGGCAACTACCTTTCCCAGTTCGCCCCATACTTCACCGACAAGCACCACACGCCGTGGGGGGAGGCGGTGAACCTCTCCAACGCGAGCAGCGACGAGGTTCGACGGTTTGTGCTCGACAACGTCGCTATGTGGCTGCGCGACTTCCACCTCGACGGCCTGCGCCTTGACGCCGTGCACGAGCTGCACGACGATCGTGCGCTGCATATTCTCGAAGAGATGTCCGTCCTGGCCGACGAGATCTCGCAAGCGTCCGGCATACCGCGGGTGTTAATCGCCGAATCCGACCGCAACGACCCCGGCACGGTGGCGCCTCGGGGCAGTGGTGGTGGCGGCGGCTTAGGTCTGCACGGGCAGTGGGCCGACGACGTGCACCACTCTCTGCACGTCGCATTGACCGGTGAAACTCAGGGCTACTACGCAGACTTCGCCGACCCCGGTGCGTTGGTCAAGACGCTGGAGCGCAGCCCGTTCTTGCACGACGGCACCATGTCGACCTTCCGCGGGCAGATCCACGGCAGGCCCGTCGACCCCGACGTCACCCCCGGCTGGCGCTTCGTCGCCTCCCTGCAGACGCACGACCAAGTGGGCAACCGAGCCAGCGGCGACCGATTGTGTCAGTTGGCCTCGGCCGGAATGTCGGCCATCGGTGCCGCGCTGCTGCTGACTTCGCCCTACACACCCATGCTCTTTATGGGAGAGGAGTGGGCGGCCAGCACCAAGTGGCAATACTTCACGGCGCATGAAGAAGAGGGGCTCGCCCAGTCCATTCGTGATGGCCGATCCGCAGAGTTCGCGGCCCACGGGTGGACCGACGACGTGCCCGACCCGCAAGCGGCGTCAACGGTAGAAAACTCAAAACTGGACTGGGATGAGCGCAGCGAGGCATCGCACGCCCGAATGCTGGACTGGTACACGTTGCTGCTCGGCCTCCGGCGCACGATTCCTGCCCTGCGCGACACCCCTCTGAGGAAATCCACGTTCCGCATCGACGCCGAAAGTTCGGTGTGGTGGGTGCGAAGGGGCGACGTCTCGGTGATCGCCAACGTCAGCGAAACCCCTGGCGAGGTGGCGCTGCCCGCTGACCTCGAGCATCGGCATACCCTGGCGGCGTGGGGCCAAGCTCACCTCGACGGCGACGTCGTCTCTATGGCGGGCCATGACGTCATCGTGTTGGGTCCCGGGCAACCAGGATAGGGCTCGTGAGACACCACAAGCCCGCCCTGACCGACCCGACGAAGTTCGATTCCTACGCGGCCGACGAACCGTGGGACATCGTTGAGGCTGCGCACCGCACGGCGGCCATCGTCGTCGGGCGAGGGCGCGCGAACGAGGACCCGCAAGTCACCGCTCGGCTGGTGGCTCTCGTTCCGCAGTTGGGTTTGGCAACGTTGGCCGAGTTGTGGGCAGACCGCCCCGCCCGCTCGTTGCCCGGGGCGCTATGGCGGCTCTATCTGCTTCATGAATGGGTGCAGCGTGCCCCGCTGGAGGTGGCCAAGGCATACACCGCAGGGGCAGCGCACGCCGACGTCTACCGCGTCATCGCCGGGCTCAGCGAGCCGCCGAAGCCCGACGATCTGATCGACCTCACCACCGCCATCTTGACGGGCGTCTTCACCGGCGATCTGCGTGTGGCTCTGGAGCGCGCTGCTGCATTTACCCACGTCATTGCGATCGGCCTGATTGACCCCGCGGCCGGAGTGGATGAGGTGGAGACTGCCAAGGTCAAACGGGCGAAGTCGATGCAGGAAATGGCCCGTGACCTGCATATATGTGCTGGTTTATGGGAGCGGGATGATCTGGTCTGACGACCGGATCTGCCGACCGGATCTGGCGACCTGACTTCAGGCAAGGACTTGGGCGCGTGCCGGGCTGGGAGCGCCTCTCGGCGCGGGGCCGCTCGTAGCGGCTTGTGATGGAGCCCGGGGCTTCCGCAGCCCGACACGCAGTACGCATAACCACGCGAGCGCCCTGGGCATTCCGAATCGGCAAAAATGATCGTTGGACATTCAACCGTCGTTCACACGTCGTTCACCGGGCACGGCACTGCGGGCCATATCCCATCTCTACGGTGCGGGGAGTTGGCTTCGTTGCCTCGACCGTGAAGGCCACGTGTACAACTGCTCTCGGTCTGCCCTAAACCTGATCAGAAAGAGGATCTCCGTGAAGCTCCACCGTTTTGGTTCTGCCTTCGCTCTCGCAGCGGCTGCATCATTGACATTGTCTGCCTGTGGCGACGACACTCCCACCGCGACGGGCGCCGGCTCGGACGAGCCTGCTAGCTCGGCTGCCGGCGGCGACATGACCGGTACTTTGAAAGGCTCCGGCGCAAGTTCGCAAAACTCGGCCATGACCGCATGGATCGCCGGCTACCAGGACGTCCAGCCCGGTGTGACCGTGACCTACGACGCGATCGGCTCCGGTGGCGGCCGGGAGAACCTGCTGGCTGGCGCGGTCGACTTCGCCGGTTCTGATGCGTTCCTGGACGAAGCCGAGGCTGAGGACGTCAAGGAATTCTGCGGTGACGGTGGCGCGCTCAACATCCCCGTATACATCTCCCCCGTGGCCATCCCGTACAACCTGCCGGGCGTGGACGCGCTGAACCTCAAGCCTGACGTGTTGGCTCAGATCTTCGACCAGCAGATCACCACGTGGAACGACCCGGCCATCGCTGCCGACAACCCGGACGCGGAGTTGCCAGACACCGACATCACGGTGGTCAACCGCTCGGACGAGTCCGGGACCACCGAGAATTTCATGGAGTACCTCTCGGCCGCAGCGCCCGACTCCTGGAGCTATGAAGCGGACAAGGTGTGGCCGGTCGGTGGTGGCGAGGCCGCTGCGCAGACGACGGGTGTGATCCAGGTGGTCGGGTCGACCGAAGGGGCTATCGGCTACTCCGACGCCTCCGCGATCGGGGACTTGTCCACGGCCGCCATCGGGGTAGGCGAGGAGTTCACCGAATACTCGGCCGAAGGCGCGGCGAAGGTCGTTGATAAGTCCGAGTCGGCCGACACCGGAATCGAGGGCGACCTAGCCCTCGATCTGGCTCGCGACACCACCGAGTCCGGCGCCTACCCGATCGTGCTGGTCAGCTACCACATCGTCTGCTCGGAGTATGCCGACGCCGCCAAGGCAGATTTGGTCAAGGACTTCGTGGGTTACGTCATCTCCGAAGAGGGGCAGCAAGCTGCGGCCGAGGCTGCCGGTTCGGCACCGATCTCTGACGACCTGCGCGGTAGGGCCGAAGAGTCCCTATCGATGGTCAGCGGCGGCTGAGGCCCTGACGATCAGCGCGTACGACGCGGCGGCCGGGTGTCTTACCTGGTCGCCGCCGGCGCGGGCCTCGAGCACGGCTAGAGCACGGAGGAAGAGATGAGCACCGGAGGAGATTCTTCACCGGAGGGCCTGTCGACCCGGCCCGAAGGGCAGGTCGACACGCAGGAGCCGGAGACTGGCCACAGCCGGGGCGCCGGTGGCAGTCCCAAACGTCTGGGAGATGTCCTGTTCAGTGGGGCCGCACTCGGCTCCGGAATTCTGATCTTGGCCACCCTGGCCGGGGTCGCGACCTTCTTGATGATCGAGGCGGCGCCGGTGTTGGGCGCCTCGCCGGAGCGAATCAGCGGAGGCGAGGGATTCTTCGCCTACGTATGGCCCTTGATCGTCGGGACGTTGATCGCCTCGGTCATCGCGCTCGCGTTGGCCACGCCGATCGCGGTGGGTATCGCCTTGTTCGTTTCGCACTATGCCGATCGCCGGGTAGGCAACACGATCGGCTTCGTCATCGACTTGCTTGCTGCGGTGCCCAGTGTGGTGTTCGGTATGTGGGGCCTGCAGGTCTTTGCCCCTGCCGTCGTCCCGCTCTACGTATGGCTGGAAGACAACCTCGGATGGATCCCGTTCTTCGAGGACTCCTCGGCCACCGGTCGCACCCTCCTAACCGCCTCCCTGGTGCTCGCCATCATGATCTTGCCGATCATCACCTCGGTGAGCCGTGAGGTCTTCCTGCAGACCCCCACTTTGCACGAGGAGGCGGCGTTGGCCCTTGGAGCAACAAAATGGGAGATGATCACCACCGCTGTCATTCCGTTCGGCAAGCCGGGCGTGATCGGCGGCACCATGCTGGGCTTGGGTCGGGCTCTCGGAGAGACGATGGCGGTCACGATCATTTTGTCACCCGGCGCGTTCAAACTGAACTTCATCGGCACCGGCAACGCGACCATTCCGTCAGAGATCGCCCTGAACTTTCCTGAAGCCTCGGGACTGCGCCTGTCCGAGCTCATCGCCGCCGGTTTGGTGCTCTTCGTCATCACCCTCGCTGTCAACCTGTTTGCGCGCTGGATCGTTGAGAAGCGCGCCGAGTTCTCCGGAGCCAACTGATGAGCACACCCACCAAGGCCTCACCCACTCCGAAGTCTGACGACGGCGATGAAGGCCCGATCACCAACCGGCTCGATCAATGGGAGGGGATCACGAGTTCCGCTGTGCGGCCTGCTCCGGCACGCCTGCCCTGGATAGCTGGCGGCGCCGGGGTCCTCGTTGGGGTGCTGGCGTGGCTCCTGCTGTCCAACGTCGCCCTCGGCGTCGTCGTCGGCTACCTGGTCTACGTGATCACCACCTACGTCGCGCACCGCATCGTCGCGGGCCGCCGGGTGGGCATGGACCAACTGATGCGGGCGCTGGTCTACGGTGCGTTCGCGCTGGCGCTGTTGCCGCTGATCTCGTTGCTGTTGACTGTGTTCGTCAACGGGATCGGTCGTGCCCTCAATCCGGATTTCCTGCAGCAGACCATGAACGGCATCACCGGTCTGGCCGATCAGCGGTACGCCAACGGAGACGCCCCCTTCATCGGCGGCGCCTATCACGCCATCCTCGGCACCCTGATCATCACCGGATTGGCCACTCTCATCTCGGTGCCGATTGGACTGTTTGCCGCCATCTACCTCGTGGAATACGGCGGCAAGACCCAACTCACGCGAGCCCTGCGCTTCTTCGTCGACGTGATGAC
>JBBSKS010000053.1:0-13819 GCA_038256095.1 Actinomycetales bacterium
CGTGGGGTGCTCGCGAAGTACGCCAAGTTGGTCGGCTCAGCCGCTCAAGGCGCCGTCACTCACTAGAGACCACGGTTGGCTGGTGGGTCGGCGTACCGACTCGTTTGTCCCGCGACACGCCGACGAAAAGCGGCCCACGGGTTCACGTGAACCCGTGGGCCAATGTGCACGGGCATGGCGTCGGGACGGAGTTGACTGCTGCCGAAGATCTGGGGGCCCCGATGATCTCGGTCCTGAGTTGTAGGGGCTTAGTCACACCCTTGCTGAGTCGGTCCAGCAGGTCTCGGCCCTCTTCATGACCAATGTGTCGGCGGCGGTGGCGATTCTTGGCTGTTCAACCGCTTCGCGGCGGCCACGTCCAACATAGGCTCCTCAGCAGGAGCATGACCAGAGCCGATGTGCTCCATGCTCAGCACCCGCCGGCTCCGTTTGTGCGTGATATGGACCGCTGTCACACCCGACCCGGTCTCTACTTTCCGAACGAAAGAGCCCACCAGTCCAGGATCGCCACCAAAACACGGCCCCTTAGTCACACCCCAACCCCTAAACCCCCAGGTCAGCGAGCCGCAAACCCGCCGAATCGACCTACCCCTACAACTCAGGTCGGTCTTCGTGTCCGGCGCCCCTGCACGGCGACCCGCCATCACAGGCTCCCGTATGTCGCAGCGAGGGACCACAACGGGCGCACGAAGGCGTAGTGGTGGGAGGGCGTTCGGTACCAGAGCGCGAGTGGTTATCGGATTGTGACCGCCCTGTGCTCGCAACCAGCAGCCACCATCGCTCAGGATGGAGGCATGTCGCAGAACGAGATAGGTCCACCGGGCCACGGTGCCTCCAGGTATACCGAGTCTCAACCGACCTTCCGGATCGACGGTCCGGTCGACGACGAGGAACTAACGGCGCTGCACCAACAGGCGTTCAGGGCAAGCGGGTCAGGGTTTGTCCCGTGGTCCCGCCGGCTCCAGCGACACAGCATTTGCTGGGTGACGGCCCACGAAGGGGAGCGGCTCGTCGGGTTCGTCAATGTGATCGGTGACGGTGGTGCCCACGCGGTGCTGCTGGACACGGTGGTCGCCCCGGCATACCAACGCCGTGGCATCGGCCGAGGTCTCGTGGTCCGGGCGATCGACGAAGCGAGAACGCTCGGCTGCCATTGGCTGCACGTGGACTACGACCATCGGGTGGCAGATTTCTACGAGCGAGTGTGCGGTTTTGGCGCGGTTGGGGCTGGTGTAGTCCGACTGGCGTGAAGGAGCGAAGGCTGCGCGTGCACTGGGAGATGCCTGGGGATCATCTGGGCGATCGTGGCAGGCCGTGTGAGAGTGCTCACCCTCTGAGCACGACTACTCGACATGCGGTTTGGCGGCGCGCGCTCCGGGCCGGATAGTCGGACGCGTGACTACGCAAGACCGTTTAGAAATTAACTGGATCAACACCGCTGGGGGAGCGCTGGGAGCCGTGTCGTCGGCCGTTGTGCTCTCGTCGCTTGGGGCGGCAGGCACCTTGGCGGGTGCTGCCGTGGGAAGTCTGTGCATCTCTGTCGGTGGCTCTGTCTACGCTCACTCGATGCGCAAGACCAAGAACCGCGTGGCTGCCGTCGCCAGCGGGTCAGGTGCACGCAAGGCTCGTGCCCACGAGGGCGAACTGGTGACCCCAGCCGGCGAGCCCGTCCCCCCTCGGGTGGTCCAGGCACCCCGGCAGAGCCCGGAAAAGGATGGCCTGCCGTGGAAAAGGATTGTCGTGATGGCAGGCGCGCTATTCGCGATTGCGCTCGCGGTGATCGTCGCCTTCGAATTGTCCACAGGTAAGCCTGTGTCCTCCTACACCGGCGGGAGCAGCGGTACGTCCGAAGGCAACACCTTCAGCCGAGTCATCGACTCGCAGGGTGGAGGCGGGAACGACTCCCAAGACAACGAGACTGACCAAAAAGACCAGGCACCTGCTGACGAGCAGCAAAACGAGGTTCCCGCTCAGGACGAGCAGGCCCCGGCCCCGGCTCCGGAACCGGAGCAAGAGGAAGCGCCCGCTCCTGCCGAGCAGCCGCAGCAAGAGGAAGCGCCAGCTCCGGCCGAGCAGCCGCAGCAAGAGGAAGCGCCAGCTCCGGCCGAGCAGCCACAGGGTGCACCCGAATCTGACGAGTAGGCGCTCGCGGCGCCTCATTGCGAACCGTGGGTCTGCATACTAGTGGCGATCTTGCAGACCATCTGTGCACCGTCTTTCGATGACGCGCGGGCCCCATTGCTCGCCACCGTGATCGGTAAACCGCTGCTGGCGTCGCTGTCTATGGGTGGGTGGCGCGGCGTCGATGGCACACTCATGCCCATGCCCTCGATCTATCCGCTGCTCGATACTGTCCTCACCAACCCCGCAGGTCAGGCATGGGCGATCCTGCTGCGTGAGGGCCAAGACGCCGCCGAGGTCGTGGTGGGTGACATCACCGATATCGACGAACTGGCGCAGATCCCCCCGGCCCAAGTCGGGCTTCCCAACCTCACCCTGGTGCCGTTTCGGCAGATCGCCGAGCGAGGCTTCGATGTGCATGACGATGGGACGCCGCTAAGGGTGCTGGCCGCGACGGCATACGAACGAGTTCCGACGGCTGATCTGACGGAAATCTTGCGTGGGGCGCTGCCCGCAGACCCGGTTGAGGTGACCGGCGAGCGGTTCAGCGTCAGCGACGAGGAGTATGCCGAGATCGTCACCCGGGTCATCGAGGACGAGATCGGCAACGGTGAGGGCGCGAACTTCGTGATCCGCCGGGACATTTTGGGCACGACCAGTGCTCGCCCCTGCGACGCCGCGCTGACCTGGTTGCACACCCTGATCAACGACGAGCGCAATGCCTACTGGACGTTCGCGGTGCACACTCCCGGCCACACCTTGGTCGGCGCGACGCCCGAGCGGCACGTCAGCGTCCAAGACGGTCGAGTGCAGATGAACCCGATCTCCGGCACCTTCCGCCACCCGCGCGACGAAGCCGAGCTGGAGCCCGAGTTCGCGGCCTTCATCAAGGACACCAAAGAGACCGAAGAGCTCTTCATGGTGGTCGACGAAGAGATGAAGATGATGGCCCAGATTTGCACCCACGGCGGGCGGATTACGGGGCCGTACCTCAAGCAGATGGCCCACCTGACGCACACCGAGTACCTGCTCGACGGCCAAGCGGAATCCGACCCTCGCGACGTGCTGCGGCTGACGATGTTTGCGCCCACGGTGACCGGGTCGCCGATGGAGAACGCCTGCACGGTCATCAAGCGGCACGAACCCGCAGGGCGGGGGTACTACGCCGGCGTCTTGGCGCTGATCGAGCGCGATGCGGACGGCATGGAGCACCTTGACGCGCCAATTTTGATCCGCACCGTTCACCTGTTCGATGCTGATGCTGGCAGCGGTGGGACGATCGTGAAGATCAGCGCCGGGGCCACGTTGGTGCGGCACAGTGACCCGGCCTCCGAGGTTGCCGAGACGGTCGCCAAGGCCAGCGGCATGCTTGCCGCCCTTGGCCTGACCCCACGACGAGATCTGGCGTATGCCGTCCAGCTCGGTGACCTGCCCGGCGTCGCACAGGCGCTCGCGGACCGCAACGACGTGTTGTCGGCGTTCTGGATGTCCCCGCAGGGCCAACGGCCCGACCCCGACCTGGCTGGGCAGTCCGTGCTGGTGGTCGACGCCGAAGACACCTGGACGCAGATGTTGGCTCACCAGGTGCGCCACTTCGGGATGCACGCGCAGGTGCGGCGCTGGGATGCAGTGGCTGCCGCTGAGCTGGACGCCTTTGACCTGGTGCTCTTTGGGCCAGGCCCTGGTGATCCCGACGACGCCGAGGACCCGCGGATGCTTCACATCCGGGCCCTCATGCAGGCCCGACTCGATGCGGATCGGCCACTGCTCGCCGTGTGCCTCAGCCACCAGGTGCTGGCCTCGATTGCGGGGATGTCGCTGACCAAGTTGGCCAGGCCCAACCAGGGCGTGCAGATCCCCGTCGACCTCTGGGGGACGCTGGCGCGGATCGGGTTCTACAACACGTTTGTGGCCCGTCCCGGCGAGGCTGCGCTACCGAGGTCTGGGGGCGAATCGGTGCCGTTAGAGGTCGCGGTCGACGACACCCACGACGCCGTGGTGGGTTTGCGCGGGCCAGGAGTGGCCAGCATCCAGGGCCACGCTGAATCCGTCCTGTCGCGCGACGGGCTGGCGACCTTGCACGGCTTGATTCGGCATACCCTGCTGGGCTGACCCGCCCCCCTCTTTTGCCCAGCCGCGGCCAAACGGGCGAGCGGGGACTAGGTCTCTAGGAAGGTCAGCAGGGCGAGGTTGAAGTCATCTGCGTGGCTGATGTTCACGCCGTGCGGCCCGTCCTTGATGACGTGAATGCGGACACCGTCGATGGCTTCCGCGGTGCGCATACCCGACTTTTCGACCGGGACGATGGCGTCCGCGCTGCCGTGCAACACCAGGGTCGGCACGGTGATCTGGGTCAGGTCGTCGCGGAAATCCGTGGTTGCGAACGCTTCGATGCACTCAACCGCAGCGGTCTGGTCTGCTTGAGCGCACTGCCTGCGGGACGACTGAAGTTGCTGGTCGGCGACCATCAATTCGCCATCGGCGCTAAAGAAGTTTGTGGTGAATCCCTCGAAGAACTCCGAACCGCCGGTGCGCACACCGTCCTTCATTCCATCCGCAGCCTCGCGGGTGAACGGGCCTTCGGGATTGTCGTCGGTATGCAGTAGGTAGGGGGGCACCGCGGAGGCGAACACGACGCTGCGCAACCGGCCCTCGCCGTGCTTGGCGGCATACCGAGCGACCTCGCCGCCGCCCATCGAGAAGCCGACCAGGGTGACGTCAGTGAGATCGAGCGCCTCAAGAACCCCAGCCACGTCGTTGGCCAACGTGTCGTAGTCGTAGCCGTCCGCAGGCTTATCTGACTCTCCGAAACCGCGCCGGTCGTAGGTCACGACCCGGTAGCCGGCGTTGGTCAGCGCGGGAACCTGTAGAGCCCACGACTCGTGCGTCATGGGCCATCCGTGGATCAGCACCACGGGCCGACCGGAGCCTGCAGAATCAACGACCTCAAGCTCGATGGATGTGCCTTGCGAGGTCACGGTGATGCGGGTCATGGCTGCTCCCTGCGTAGGAAAGGAATATCTCTACGCTACGGCGTTGCCCCGTCCGGCGCCTTACGGGTAAACGAGAGTCGCGGGTGCTTCAGGGGCAGACCCGCGACTCTCGCGCGTGGCCAGGGGCGGGGTCGAACCGCCGACCTTCCGATTTTCAGTCGGACGCTCGTACCAACTGAGCTACCTGGCCGTGATGTGCTGAGTTAAAAATCCGCTGCACATCACTGGCGAGAGTGATGTGCAGCGAAACTTGCTGCGACCCCGACGGGACTCGAACCCGCGACCTCCGCCGTGACAGGGCGGCGCGCTAACCAACTGCGCTACGGGGCCTTGGTAGGCCTTGCGATCATGCATGTAGTGCCCGCTCTTGGTGAGCGCGCACCGCATCCCCAACGGGATTCGAACCCGTGTTGCCGCCGTGAAAGGGCGGAGTCCTAGGCCGCTAGACGATGGGGACCTGTCTTGGACGGCCCCTCGAGCAAGCGCTTTCGGATCCGTCGAGGACAAGAAAGGAGAATACGGGACGCGCAAGCAAAGTCAAAAACCGGCGGCCTAGGGGTTCGCCCATGCCTTCAGATCAGCCAGATCCCACGTGTTCACGATGCGCTCGAGCGGCACCCCGAGGCGCTGGGCGCGTTCGCATCCGTAGGCCTGGAAATCGAGTTGACCTGGCGCATGAGCGTCGGTGTCGATCGCAAATAGGCACCCCATCTCGATGGCCAGGATGAGCAAATCGTCCGGAGGGTCGCACCGTTCGGGCCGCGCATTGATCTCGACCGCAGTGTTGTTGACACGGCAGGCCTCGAAGACGGCGCGGGCATCGAAGGTGCTCTGCGCGCGTGTGCCCCGGCTGCCCTCGACGAGTCGCCCGGTGCAGTGCCCCAGCACGTTGGTGTGCGCCAAGCTGGCGGCAGTCACCATCCGACGGGTCATCGACCCCGAGTCCATCTTGAGTTTGGAGTGCACCGAGGCCACCCGAATGTCGAGGGCGTCCAACATCTCCTGCGTCTGGTCTAGGGAGCCGTCGTCCAAGATGTCGACCTCGATGGCCTTGAGCAGCGTGAACCCTTGACCGTCCAACGCGCCGTTTATGGCGTCGACGATGCCGATCTGCTTCTTGAGTCGCTCGGCGCTCAGACCGTTGGCGACGGTGAGCCGCGGTGAATGGTCGGTCAACGCCAAGTATTCGTGCCCGATTTCCATGGCGGTGGCCACCATCTCTTGGATCGGGGACCCGCCGTCGGACCAGTCCGAGTGGGAGTGCAGATCGCCACGTAACGCCGCCCGTGTGTCCTCGCCGCCCGTCGCGAGCGGGCCACCAGTGGTGCGCTCGAGCTCAGCGAGCTTGTCCGGGACGTTGCCCCCCACAGCTTGCTCGATCACCTCCGCGGTCGAGCTGCCGATACCGTTGATGGACTTCAGCGACCCGGAGGCGACGAGCTCCCGAACCCGAGCTTCGGGGATCTCCAACAGCGTGTTGGCGGCCTCGCGGTAGGCCTTGACGCGATAGGTCGACGCGCGGCTGCGCTCGAGTAGGAAGGCGATCCGGCGCAAGGCATCGACAGGCTCCATGGTCATGGCCGCGACGCTACGCCAGGGCGGAACGCCAGCCCAGGGGCGGGCCGTAGGACTTCTCCTTAGCGAGGCGAGCGGCGCATGTGCACGTGGGGGATGCCGTCTTCGAGATACTCCGCTCCGCCCGCTTCGAATCCAAACCGGGCGTACCAGTGCTGTAGGTGGGCCTGGGCTTCGAGCGTCACGACGTGACCGCCGAGCTCGGCGAGGGCGGCGTCCATCAAGTCGGCGGCATACCCGTGGCCGCGGTGCGTGGCGGCGGTGACCACTCGGCCAATCCGATGCTGACCGTCCACCATCAGGGTGCGCAAGGTGGCCACTGCGGAGGCGGCTTCGTGGTCCCCGACAGCGGGCTGCTCGGCGATCCAGTAGTGCCGCGTCGCCGGGGCGAGATCAAGCCCGTCGAGCTCGGCATACGGGCACTCCTGCTCGACCACGAAGACGTCGACGCGAAGCCGGAGAAGGGCGTAGAGCTGGGGCGCGCTGAGTGAGTTAGCGGCGGCAGAAACGACCGTGGGTGAAGACATGAGCGACACAGTATGCCGAGGAGCCGGGTGCAAACTCCGATGTCGTCCTACACCTTCCGGCCAGCACCGGTGACGAACCCATGCTGACGGTTTTCGACAATGATTTGTCGGCCGTGCCGGCAGATAAGGCTTCTGTGACGGTCGCGCACACCGCGGCTGTGCCGCCCGCCGACATCGCCGTCAACGACGCGGTGTTGTTTCCCAACGTGGCCAACGGTGAGTCGCTGACGCTCGTCGTGCCGGTCGACACCTACAGCGGCCAGATCGTGCCCACCGGCGAGGAAGGCCCGGCGATCTTGGGCCCCTTGGACCTCACCGTGGAAGGCGGATCGCTGAACCGCGTCTTTGCCGTCGGCAACCCCGAGGACGACACCATGAACGTCGTGCACGTGCCCGAGTTCGCTAAGGAAGGCTCCGAGACCCCCGAGGTCGGCGATCGCACCGCTGTCGATCGGGTAACTACCGGTCGGATGGCTAACGGTCGGACCGTTGGCGGTCTAGTCGCCGCGTGCCTGCTTCTGGCGGGTCGCGGTTCCTCTCCCGAGCCCACGCCAGCGGCTGCGGCTGTCATTGCGCCGGATCAGAGCGAGGCCACCACCGACGCAGGTCAAGCGGAGGAGTCCCTCATCGAGTTGACGCCTTCGCAGCGCGGCAAGTTGGAAATCCCCGAGGACGTCTTTCGCCTGGGCTGGTGGGATGGCGGTGCATACGTCAACGACCCGTTCGGTTCAATGGTGATCGCCGGCCACATCGACTCCGCAGAGCAGGGGTTGGGCTGGCTGGCCAGGGCGGCCAATACTGGCGCGTTCCCAGGTGAAGATCGAAGCGTCGGTCCGGCCTTCAGCGCCCGCGTCGAGAAGCTGCGCGAGGACCGACTGAGGTCCCTGGGCTACGAGGTGGTCGGTCTGCACGGGCGGTACGCGTTTGGACCAAGGCGATGGTGAGCTGTGGCCGGGGGAACGACGAAGCCAGGGGGCCGGCATACCGGCGCACCCTGGCTTCATAGAAAGCACTCAAATCAGCATCACTCCGAGACGGTCTCCGCCTTCGACGCCAACTGCTTGGGCGCCTTGGCCGAGATCTGCGGCAGCAACTGTGCCATCAGCAGCGTCGACAGCGCCGACGTGTCACCGGACTTTTCGTCGGTGTGCACGATGACCGGTCGAGGTGCGTTCTCGGCGAGTTTGGCGCCGACGTTGAGGCGGCGACGAGCGAGCTCGTAGCCCAACACCGCACGGTTGTCCCGGTACGCGGTCGCCAACTGCTCCTGCGCTTTAGCCTCACCTTGAGCAGCGACGAGGTTGGTGCGGGCCCGCGTTTCGATTTCGTAAGTCACCCGCTGCGCCTCGGTCTCGCGCTCCTCGAGCATCTGAGCAACGTCCTTGCGCGCCTTGTTGAGCGCGCCCTTGACCTCAACGATTTTGGCGTCGCGGATCTTTTTGGACCGTTCGATCTGCATCAGCAGGCTGTCGATCCGACGCTTGCGGACCAACTCCCACTCCTTCTCGTATGCCGACAGTTCCTTCGACGTCCGCTCACGGGTGGAGAGGTGCTCGCGGTACTGGTCGGGCAGCTGCACATCGGGAATGTTGCAACCCATAATCTGAACGCCATAGCGGGTCAGCTGCCGGTTCAGAAGGTCCTGCATGTCCTTCACGTCGGAGCCACGTAGGTCGTAGGCACGCTCAGTGTTGACCAATCGGCTGCGCTGACGGATTGCGTCCTGCACCGAGTTAGACAACACCAGGTCGAAGTTGCCGGCACCGATGGTCTGCACGAAGCGGACCGCGTCGACAATCCGGAAGCGCAGGAAGAACTCAATCGACTTCAGCGGGACATTCTCGTGCGTTGGGCTGGACAGCACCGGCGCGGCATACGGAATCTCGGTCGTGATGTCCACGACGTAGGCCACGCGGGCCCACGGGTGCCACAGGTAGTGACGGCCCGGCGGTAGGCCAGTGCCGCTGATGGCGCCGAACTTCGTAAGCACCCCTACCGTGCCCTCCTCGATCTCGATGATCGACGAGCGCCACCACCACAGGGCGGCCAGCGCCAAGAAGACCACGGCCCCCAAGAATGCGAGCACACTCAAACCGCCTCGGTCTGCAAGGGTCAAGAAGACGCCGCTGAGACCGGACCACAGGGCCAGCCACACGAGCGAGAGCCAACGCAGGCCTCGAGTGTCCTTGGGGATGACAACCGGGACCAAAGCCCCGCCGTCGCCGCCACGCAGGAGCGCTGCGACGTCGCCCCAGCCGGCGAGGGCTTCCTTGATCGATGACATGCCGTGGGTGCCACGAGCCATCTGCTGTTGTTCACTCACCGTTGTTTCCTTCCTCAGTGGTTGCCTGCGACGAAGGTGTCATCGGCTGTGGGGCGTCGTGCTGCGGAGCAGGCGCGTCCAGCTGCGGTTGTGGTGGCGGGTCGGCTTGGGCTGCTGCGCTGCTGCCCGTGACCGAGCGACGGATTTCTTCCATCCGGTCTTCACCGGGCAGCTCGACGTCCGTATCCGACGGCGGGACGATCTCGACCTGCGTCTCCTGCGGCGGTTGCAGCAGGTGCGTGATCTCGTTCAAGCGGCTGGCCACGCGCTGCTCGATGGCGGGCTTGTTGGCGCGGATCGCGTCCATGTCTTCCTCGGAGAACAAGGCCGTGTCCGAGTCGCCGATCAACTGACGGGCGATCTTCAAGAAGTCGACGCCCTCGGAGTCGCCACCGATGCGCACGATCTGCGGCAGGGACGAGGCCAGCGATTCCAACTTTTCCAGCATGTCCTGCTGGTAGCGGTAGTCGAGGATCTCCGGCGCCAACGCAGCGCTGACGGCGCGAATGTCCAGAGCCTGAGCCTCCAGCAACGCGGCGTTCGCATTGGCGGTGGACTCGGCCTCGACGAAGCGCTGACGGGCCATCGAGTCGGCCCGGTTGGTTTCGCGCTCCAGGGCAGTGTCCATCTGGGCCTGGTAGCGCGCGATGTCGGCCTGGATCGAGGACAGCGTCTCGTTGAGCGAAGCGAGGTCCTTGTTGAGGTCACCGTCGTTCTGCTCTTTCTTCAGTTGCAGTTCGTACTCGTAGGTGTATGCCTCCTTGGCCACCCGGATCATCTCCGGGGCCGCAAGGTCCATCCGGTACTCCTGGTTGGCCGGCTCGGCGTGCGTGATGTTGGCTGTGGTCAGTTCCACGGCCGGAGCAAACTGAGCATTCAGTTGTTCGAGCAACTTGGCGGTGCTCTCACCGACCAGGTCGTAGATGCCCGAGGCCTCTTGTTCGTAGATCAGCGAGCGGGTGGTCTCGGAAATGGCGTTGTTGAGCTTGTCTTGGAAGCCCTGCACGGCGCCCAACACGAAGACGAACTCACGTGCGTTGACGATGCGGAATTGCAAGAAGAGATCGACCGAAGCCTGCACACCTGACTTGGTGGGGGCTTGACGGATCGGAGCGTTGAAGGGGTATTCGCGGGTCACGTTAATGATGTAAGAAACGCGCTTCCACGGGTTGAGCAACGTCACCCGGCCGGGGCCGACCTCGGCCTCGACCTTTCCGAAGCGGGAGATCAGGGCCACACAGCCCTCAGGCACCATGACCATGCTTTGGCGCCACCAAGAAAAGGCGCCCAAAGCGACCACGAGCAGCCAGTAGTGGGGGCCGAAGATGGCCAAGCTCAGCCCGTCGAAGGGCAGCAGGCCAATGGCCCCGACGATGCCGAGGATGGTCAGGATGATGATCGGCAGCAGCACCTTGAGGCGGCGTCCCTTGGGCATGATCATCGGCGTGATGACGTGCACCGGACCCTGCTGGCCGTTCTCGTAGTAACTGCGGCTTAGGTGCTCCGCGGCGTCGTTCAAGGACACCGAAGTGGACTGAATGCGCGTCCCGGCGGCACGACTTTGGTCGCGGGCGGCCGGGAAATCATCCGGGTTCATCGACGGCACGTCGTTCTCGTCGTCCTGGTTACGGCCTCGGGCGCCCCCGCGCTGGTTAGACCCGCGCGGCTCGACGCGCTGTTGGTTGCCTTGCTGTTGGTTGCCCTGCTGTTGGTCAACCGCCTGCCCTGCTGCGGTGCCGCCAGCCATCTGACCTACGACCTCCCGGACGTCGGTGCCACCGGCATACTGCCGGGCGGCACTGATGAAATCCTCGGCTCTACTCACGTGATCCCCTCGGGCGAGTGTGAACCTGTGAGCAAGCACCCACAGGTGATGTGCAGTCAATCATGGGGGTAGGACGTAGGGGTGGGATTTGTGGTTCCAGTGTGGACAGCGAGAATGCCCCGATGAGGGGTTCGCCGCGAGTGTTGTTGATCGACAACATCGACAGTTTCACGTTTAACGTGGCCGATCTGGTGCATCGGGTGACCGGCGTGGCCCCGACCGTATGGCGGCACGACCACGAGGTAGATCACCAAGGCGTAGAAGTGCGTGACGCAGATGACGATGACGCAGACCCGCGTGGCGACGCCGACCAGGCGTGGTGGCAAGCGTTCGACGCGATCGTGGTCGGTCCCGGCCCAGGCAGCCCGATGGTGGCTAGCGACATGGGTATCTCGCGGCAGGCGTTGGCGCAGCGAGATGTCCCCGTGCTCGGCGTATGTTTGGGGCATCAGGGCATCGCCTACGAAGCGGGTTACGTCGTGGGTGCGATGGCCGATCCGATGCACGGCCGCGTCTCGGAGGTTCATCACACCGGAACTGGCCTGTTCGCGGGCATCCCCTCGCCGTTCGAGGTGGTGCGGTATCACTCGTTGGCCGTTGACCTAGCAACGCCGGTGGGCGCGCCGAAGCAGGAAAAGACTCATCTGGTGGGATGCGCGTGGGCACAGGACGACGGTGCCTTGATGGCCATCGAAGATCCCGCAGGGCGGCGGTGGGGCGTGCAGTTCCACCCCGAATCGGTGCTCACGGAGCATGGTGCGCGGTTGATGGCCAACTTCTTCGTCGAGGCGGGGGTTGCGGTCGGTGCGCCCACCACGCCTACTCATGCGGAGAACGAGAAGGACGGCTTGTTGCGAGCAAGCGGCGCGGTCGAGATGCGACTGCTGGCGCGCAGGTTTGTAGGGAGCGTCGACGCCTGGGCGCTGCATGAAGCCTTAACTCAGTTGCGTGCTGACGATGGGCGCGGCGCGGGAGACCGCGAGTCGGTGTGGCTGGACTCCTCAGATCGGGTCGGTATCTCGGTTTTTGCCGACGCGGCCGGCCCGTCGGCATACACCCTCGCCCACCGGGTGGGGTGCGGTAGTGACGTGTCCACCGGTGAGCACCTTGACGGGCTGCTGATGGACAACCTCGACGTGCTGTCGGCTCGGATTGCCTACACCGACAAGGCTGATCTCGATCTGCCGTTCGATTTTCGACCGGGGTTTGTTGGCTACTTCGGCTATGAGTTGAAGGCGGAGACTGGCGGGCGGGCGGCGCATCGGTCGCCGCGGCCGGACGCGTGGTTGATCTTCTCGGATCGGGCGGTGGTGATCGAGCACGCGACCCAGGCCGTGTACGCAGTGGCGCTGCACACCCCGGCCACTCTCGCCGAGCAACAGGGCTGGTGCGCTGAGGTTGAAGCGGTCGTGGAGCGGCTGTGTGGCACCGGTGACACCCCGGTGGAACCCAGCCCAGTCCCGACTCGCAATGGTGACGATGTCGTGGCCGTGTCCGGTCGGCATACGCGGCAGGAATATGTGGCGCTGATCGCCCGCGCGCAGCAACTCATCCGCGCTGGGGAGACCTACGAGGTGTGCCTGACTAATGAGGTCACCTGGCCCGATGACGTCGACGAAGCGCGCACCTACGCGGCGCTTCGAGCGATCAGCCCGGTGCCCCACGGAGCGTGGCTGCGATGCGGCTCCTTCTCGGTGCTCAGTGCCTCCCCAGAGCGATTCGTGTCGCTCTCAGCCGCAGGGATCGCCAAGGCCGAGCCGATCAAGGGCACGCGGGCCCGGGCAGTGGACCCTCTCGATGACGCGAACGTGGTGGCCGAACTGGCGGCCGATCCTAAAGAGCGCGCGGAAAATCTGATGATCGTCGACCTGGTGCGCAATGACCTTCATCGAGTATGCCGACCAGGCAGCGTCGAAGTCCCGGAGATGTTTGCGGTGCGCACGTGGTCAACGGTGCACCAGTTGATATCAACCATCACGGGGGAGGTTATGGGCGGCGTGGGGCCGACTCAGGTGTTGCGCGCCGCTTTCCCGGGGGGGTCGATGACGGGCGCGCCCAAGGTGCGCACGATGGAGATCATGGACGAGCTCGAGGCCGGGCCGCGAGGCGTGTATTCCGGAGCGATTGGATGGCTGGGTGTCAACGGGGCAATGGATACCTCGATCGTGATCCGCACTATCGTGACGAGCGATGCCATCGACGTTGGGCGCGAATCAATTTCCTGCAGTGCGACATTCGGAATCGGCGGCGCGATAACCGTGCTATCGGATCCGGTCGATGAATACGTTGAAACGCTTATCAAATCGCGGGGTGTTGCCTCAGCGCTTGCGGCGGCAAGTGCGCTAGGCGCGCCGTCTCGGGGAAAGAGCTATCTGTGATCTCGATCACATTGCAGCGGTTTCATAGTTTTCCCTCGTTCAATGTGGTTGAGTGTTCAACAACTTAGGGAAGAAGC
>JBBSKS010000054.1:0-13754 GCA_038256095.1 Actinomycetales bacterium
AACGGACTAACGCACGACACGCCCATCGGGTACGCCGTGCGCTTGTCGGGCTCACTCCAAGAAGCGTGGTGGCTCGTCAACAACGCCGTCGCCGTCAAGGTCTAGACCCTCGAGATTCGTGAGGACCCCCGTCCGTACGGGCCCAAAGGGCACCGCCCATAGCGACAGCCCGTCACCATCTGAGCGGTCGCCGCCACGTCCGTCGGCAGTACTGACGCCACGAAAATGTTTGGCGTGACCGATCCATCGGGATCAGTGCACTCAATTGTTACGAGGACCGCCGAGCCGATGTCACCTGTGACGGCATCGGAAGTCGCACAATTGGCTGCCCACAGCTGGACATTCGGCTCAGAAGAAACGCGGATCTGCGTGCCCTCCACCTCAACTGTTGAAGGCAGTCCACCGCCCGCCCACTGCGGGCCTCGTTCGCCCTGGAAGAGCAACGTCGGCAATATCTCGACGAGTGGGTCCTCGTACGGTTCTGTCGCCGCGGGTGAACCCACTGCGACCATTCCACCCTCACCGGGCAACGTCGCCGAACCAAGCTTCGAGCCGGGCGGCGGTGAGCAGCATCGCGGAATTCTCACCGACGAAGACGACAAACTCTTCGTCGTGCTCGGCGCTCATCGCCGCGCTCTTTTCGTGTCCATAACTCCCCTAACGGGATAACCCCACCAAAGGTTGTCTGGCCATCGACACCGACTTTGTCGCGCTCGTCACCATGGCGTCATCGTGTCAGTCGTCGGCATACTTGCGTCGGCGCTCCGCAGGGAACCAACGCGACACCACCGGCGTCTCAGTTGGACGTGATTCACTGGAAGCGTTCGTCGTTGACGAAGCAGTCGGATCGAGGAGGTTGATACTGTGCTCGCTGCACTGACTGGGACTGGGCTCTCCGCAGCCGCGGGGCTTAACGCCTACATTCCGTTCTTGATCCTTGCCCTTACGGCACGCTTCACGGACGTCCTCAACCTGCCGGCACAGTTCGGCTGGATTGAGTCCAACTACGCCATCGGCGCCGCGAGTGTGCTGTTACTGAGCGAAATGGTGCTCGACAAGATCGCCATCGTCGACCACGTCAACGACGCCTTCGGCACCTTCATCAGGCCTGCCACGGGTGGATTGATCTTCGCGGCCACACAAGCCGCCGATGACCTTGAGCAGGGGTCGTCCTTTATGCAAGATAACCCCTGGGTCGGCGTCGTCGGAGGCATCCTGGTCGCTGGCGTCGTGCACGGTGGCAAGGCTGGAATCCGACCGTTGATCAACGGGGCCACCTTTGGCCTCGGTGCACCGGTCGCATCGGTGGCTGAAGATACGGCCTCGGTCGGTCTGAGCCTGATGGCAATCTTCTTGCCGATCCTGGTGATCTTCGCGCTGATCGGCCTGCTGTGGGGCTTCTTCGCCGTCTGGCGGCGTGCCCGCCGACGCGCTCGAACGCGCGACACGGCCATGACTGGCGCGGGCTATTACAGCTAAACGCCGCTGAGGCTACGTGCGGTCAGCGCTCTCCCGTTGGTGCTTGGCCTCAACTGCTGCGGCATAGAGGTCTTTGCTGGTCATCTGAGTCCCTGTGGCGACATCGCGGCAGACATCTTTGAGCCGTTCCCCGTCGGTGACGCGGGCTTCGATGCGCTCGACGAGGTCTTCCATATCTAGGTTCTCCGGGGCAACCGAAGCCAATCCGGCGACCACGATGGTGATCTCGCCGCGCACGCCTTCGCTGGCCCACGCCGCCAACTCAGCCAGCCCGCCACGCTTGACCTCTTCGTAGGTTTTGGTGAGTTCGCGGCAGACGGCGGCGGGTCGGTTGTCCCCCAGGCCCTGCGCCAACGCAGTCAACATGACCCCAAGTCGGTGCGGGGCTTCGAAGAACACCATGGCGCGTGGCTCGGTCGCCAGATCTGCGATCATTCGCTCCCGTTGCCCGGATTTGCGGGGCAAGAATCCCTCAAAACAGAACCGCTCCACGGGCAGGCCAGAGACGGCCAGCGCCATCAGCACCGCACTAGGCCCAGGCACACAGGTCACCGGTATGCCGTGGCTCACCGCCTCACTGACCAGCCGGTATCCGGGGTCCGAGACGGACGGCATACCGGCGTCGGTAACGAGTAACACTCGCTGGTCGTCGTTCAAGGCGGCGATGAGGTCTGGAGTGCGTGAGGCCTCGTTGTGCTCGTGATAGCTGACCACGCGCCCGGTGATCGTGACCCCGATGCGATCGCACAATTTCCGCAGCCGGCGGGTGTCTTCGGCGGCGATCAGGGGTGCCGTGCTCAGTTCTTCCAGAAGCCGAGGTGAGGCATCCCGGCTGTCGCCGATGGGAGTGGCGGCGAGCACGAGGAGGCCAGGCATCCGATCACCCTAGTTGCCATCTGAGGGCGTGGGAGGCAGCGGCTGAGATCCCTGGTGACCTACGCCCTCAGGCGACGTCCAAAAGAACTGAAGTTGATCGTCGACACGCAGCGGATCTTCGCCGTCATACGTACTCAGCAGCGCAGTCCACTCGGCGTAGTGGCGCAGCATCACGACCTCACGCTCGCGCGCAGAGAGTTGCTGCAGCGCCCGCACCAGATCGATGTGATGGGACGACGTGTCGACAGCTTCGTCGCCCACAGCATCAGACGTGAGGACTTCGCGACGTCTCTTCTACCAGCGGTCGGTATGCAGATTGACCACGATCCGCTAGGCAGCCACGCGGTGGTCAGCAGGGTCGCAGAGGACGCCTGCGCGAACGGCGAAGGCACGCTCGCTCGCGGCTTTCATGAGGGCCTACCGAGCCGGTGTCTGTTCATACCCACTCAACGGCGCAAGGGGTTGCAAAAGGTTGGGTGATGGCCTGGACGACTCGTACTTCGTCGAATACGAGGACGCATCCCTTGCCGGCATCTTCATCGTCATGGTGACGCTACCTACATCGTTCTTGACGATGGCGGTGGGAGACCTGTTTGGGGTGTACGACCCGGAGGGCGTCGCTGGTGAAATCGTGCGGTGGTCCTTGTGGCTCTTGATCGGGTTCATCCAAGCAGCCATCGGGTGGGTCATCTTGCGCGGTCGGCGCGTCATCCCCAACTCCGAGGACGCGCTCGACCACCCGATCCCTTAGTCGCCGAAGTTAAGCGTGGCCCGCTGACGGTCATGGTTCATCTGCGAAATAACGGTCAACGGAATGCCCTTGGGGCACGCAGTTGCGCAGGCGCCCAAGTTGGTGCAGCCACCGAAGCCTTCAGCGTCGTGTTGCTCGGTCATCGCAAGCACCCGCGCATTCCGCTCCGGCTGACCCTGGGGCAATTCACCGAGGTGGGTGATCTTGGCTCCCATAAACAGCATGGCCGAGGCGTTGGGGCACGCAGCAACGCAGGCTCCACAGCCAATGCACTCTGCACCGGTGAAGGCCCGATCGGCGTTCTTTTTGGGGACTAGCGTTGCGTGCGCATCTGGGGCTGCACCGGTGTTGGCGGAGATGAAACCACCCGCCTGCACGATGCGATCAAACGCAGTCCGATCCACGACCAGGTCCTTGACCACCGGGAATCCTTCGGCGCGCCAAGGCTCGATGACGATCTCGTCACCATCATTGAACGAGCGCATCTGTAGTTGACACGTTGTCGCCCGTTCTGGGCCGTGCGCCTCGCCGTTAATGACCACTCCGCACGATCCGCAGATCCCCTCCCGACAGTCATGGTCGAAGGCGACGGGCTCGGTGCCCTCCATGATCAACTGTTCGTTCAGGACATCAAGCATTTCCAAAAACGACATGTCTTCGGAGACGTCGTCCAAGGTGTATTTGGTCATTCCACCCTTGCTCTGGGGTCGATCTTGACGCCAGATTCTCAGTTTGATCTTCACTTGTAACTCCGTTGCTTCATCTCGACGAACTCGTATTCGAGGTTTTCCTTGTGCAACACGTGCGGACCGTCTTCGGCGCTCTCCCAGGCGGCCACGTAGGCGAACTCATCGTCCTTGCGGACGGCTTCACCTTCATCGGATTGCGATTCGACACGGAAATGTCCACCACAGGATTCGTTGCGGTGCAGAGCATCAACGCACATCAACTCGCCCAATTCCAAGAAGTCCGCCACCCTGCCAGCCTTCTCCAGTGACTGGTTCAGCGTGTCGGCGGCCCCTAGGACGCGCACGTTCTCCCAGAAATCGGCCTTCAACTCTCGGATCTCGGCAATGGCTTCGGTGAGCCCCTCGGCACTGCGTTCCATCCCGCACTTGTCCCACATGATCTTGCCCAGAGCCTTGTGATATGTGTCGACCGTCTTGGTGCCTTTGATACTTAAAAAGTGGTCGATCCTCGTTCGCACAGCCTGCTCAGCCTCAAGCACCGCAGGGTCATTGGGCTCGATCTTGGGATAGGGACCGTCGGCGAGGTAATCGCGGATCGTGTTGGGAAGCACGAAATACCCGTCAGCCAGTCCCTGCATCAGCGCGGACGCGCCAAGTCGATTCGACCCGTGATCGGAGAAGTTCGCTTCGCCAGCCACGAAGAGCCCGGGGATGTTCGACTGCAGGTCGTAATCCACCCACAAGCCACCCATCGTGTAGTGCACGGCAGGATAGATGCGCATCGGTGTCTCGTAGGGGTTCTCCCCGGTGATCTGCTTATACATGTCGAACAAGTTGCCGTACTTGGCTTCTACCGCCGAGCGACCCAGGCGCTCGATGGCGTCGGAGAAGTCGAGATACACACCCAACCCGCCGGGGCCCACTCCACGACCTTCGTCACAGACATTCTTAGCGGCCCGAGAAGCGATATCCCGTGGCACCAGGTTGCCGAAGGCCGGATAGATCCGTTCCAGGTAGTAGTCGCGGTCGTCTTCTCCAATGTCGGTGGCGACCTTCTCGCAGTCGTCCGCGCTCTTGGGCACCCAGATCCGGCCGTCGTTGCGCAACGACTCACTCATCAGGGTCAACTTCGACTGATAGTCACCCGATACCGGTATGCAGGTGGGGTGGATTTGGGTATAGCAAGGGTTCGCAAAGTAGGCACCCTTGCGGTGCGCACGCCAGGTCGCCGTGACGTTGCATCCCATGGCGTTCGTCGACAGGTAGAACACGTTGCCGTAACCACCGGTCGCGAGCACCACCGTGTCAGCCAGGTGAGTCTCGATCTCGCCGCTGACCATGTCGCGCGCAATGATGCCGCGGGCCACACCGTTAACGACAATCAGCTCGAGCATCTCGTGGCGTCCGTACATCTCCACTGAGCCCGCCGCGATTTGACGCTCGAGCGACTGGTAAGCCCCCAGCAGCAGTTGCTGGCCGGTCTGTCCACGGGCGTAAAACGTCCGCGAAACCTGCACGCCACCGAATGAACGGTTGTCCAACATCCCGCCGTATTCGCGAGCGAACGGGACCCCTTGGGCCACGCACTGGTCGATGATGTCGGCGCTGACCTCTGCCAAGCGGTAGACGTTGGACTCCCTGGATCGGTAGTCGCCGCCCTTGACGGTGTCGTAGAACAGCCGGTAGGTCGAGTCGCCGTCACCCTTGTAGTTCTTGGAAGCGTTGATGCCACCCTGGGCAGCAATGGAGTGCGCGCGGCGGGGGCTTTCCTGATAACAGAAGCTTTTGACGTGGTAACCGGCCTCACCCAGTGTCGCTCCGGCGGAGGCACCAGCCAATCCGGTGCCGACGATGATCACACTCAACTTGCGCCGGTTTGCGGGGTTGACTAACTTGGCCTCGAACTTGCGCTGCTCCCAGCGACCACCAATGGGTCCGCCGGGCGCGACTCCATCCTTGATGGCGAAGCCATCGGTATAAAAGTCACCGTGGCTATCCGTGCGCTGAGGTTCGGTCTCGGTCAGAGTGTCCGTCATCGCGTCCTCCTACATGTGAATCCAGATGAGTAATGCGCCGAGTAGCCCATTCTTACGGGGTAAAGCCGGGCGGGACGAAGCCAAACAAAATGGCGAACGGCGGGGCCAGGAAGCCCACCACCACGACGACCGCCGTGACCGCTGCGATTCCGTGCAACAACTGCGCAGCTTTGGCGCTGGTATTGAGGCCTAGCGTCATGCCGGCCGCCCAGACGCCGTGCCACAGGTGCATCCCGAGGGCCAGCACAGCCAACGCGTATATGCCTACCCCCCACCAGAGCTCAAAACTAGAGACCAAGCGAGAGGCCGGATCGGCGTAGTCGCCATTGAGTTTGATGGTGTTGGTGGTGAAGTGCAGGATGTGGAAAACGATGAAGAGCAACAGCGCCGTGCCGCCCCAGCGCATAGACCGTGAAACCCACAGTTGACGTGCCGCGGTGCTGACCACGTATCGAGTTTTGCGTGCGCTTCCGGCCCTCAGCCACAACGAGTACGCCGCGTAAGCATGCACCACGAGACTTCCCACCAACACGACCCGGATAATCCACAGCAGGCCTTCGTAGGGAAGGATCGGCTCGCCGAGCTCACGCAGATGTTCCGCGTACTCGTTGAACGCCACGGTCCCGGAAAAAATCTTCAGGTTGCCGTACATGTGGGCGACGATGTAACCCACGAAGATCAATCCGCTCAAAGCCATGCTGGTCTTCAACAATATGCTGCTGGTCTTCGTGGACCTGCCAGTTGAAATAGTCGATGTGGCCATCCGGCGATGGTACAGGCCATATGCAGGTGGTGAGCAGAGTGGTTGCCTACGATGTGCGACGTGATTGACGCCGCCTCCCCGACCCGCCTGGCGGCGAAGCCTCTCACGACCGCGCAGACACTGCACCGCCAACTTCTCGGCCTGCCCGCGAGCGCTCGCCAAGCGGCGTGGGCTTGGTGGGGGCCGCTGCTGGTGATGCTTATCGGCGGCGCAGTGCGGTTTTACCGTTTGGGATACCCCGAAAAACTGATCTTTGACGAAACGTATTACGTGAAGCAGGCGTGGTCGTTGATGCAGGTCGGCTACGAGCGGGACATCAAGCCTGGGTTGGCTGAGCCGGACGACCTATTCAACGCGGGCAACGCAGACGTCTATGCCACTACGCCGGACCTTGTCGTCCACCCGCCGGTGGGGAAGTGGATGATCGGCAGCGGCCAGTGGCTTTTTGGGGTGGACTCGACGGTGGGCTGGCGGTTGGCCGCTGCCGTGGTGGGCACGCTGTCGATCCTGCTGCTCGCGCGCATCGTGTGGCACATGTGGCACAACGCCTTGCTGGCCACGGTGGCTGCGGTGCTGCTCGCCGCCGACGGTCACCACTTCGTGCATTCCCGCACCGGGTTGCTCGACGTGTTCGTGATGTTCTGGGTGCTGATCGCCTTCTGGTGTCTGATCCGCGACCGGGAGTCCGGGCGGGCCCGGTTGGCTGAATTAGTGGGGGCAATGCCGGCTCACGCACGTGCTGCCATGCGCTGGGGCCCTTCCTTGGGTATGCGGTGGTGGCGGTTGGCCGCAGGCGTGAGCTTGGGCTTGGCCATCGGCACGAAGTGGTCGGGCCTGTTCTTCATCGCCACCTTCGGCTTGATGACGGTGCTGTGGGACATCGGGGCCCGCCGGACGGTCGGTGCGCGTCGTTGGTTCACCGCCGGGACCCTGCGCGACGGCATACCTGCGTTTGTGACGATGGTGCCGATTGCGCTGGTGACCTATCTCGTCACCTGGACCGGGTGGTTCGTCACCGACGGTGGCTATAAGCGCAACTGGGCCGTGACGCACCCCGCAAGAGGTCTGGCCGAGGCCGTGCCGGACCCGCTTCGATCGCTATGGAGCTATCACCAGGAAATTTTGTCGTTCCACGTCGGGCTCGCCAACGAGCATGCGTGGTCCTCCAGCCCGTGGTCCTGGCTGGTGCAGGGCCGCCCGACGCTGTTCTTCTCCGAGTGGCCCAAGCAAGGCGAGTCGGGCTGCGGCGCCGACGAATGCGTCAAATACATCGCCTCGCTAGGCAACCTCTTCTTGTGGTGGGGCGCCACGGCAGGCTTGGTCGTGGTGCTGTTCCTGTGGCTGTTTGGGCGTGACTGGCGAGCTGGCGCCGCGCTGACTGGGCTCGTCGCTGGGTGGTTGCCGTGGTTCCTCTACCAAACACGCACGATCTACTCGTTCTATGCCGTGGCTTTCGTGCCGTGGCTGGTGCTGATCGTGATCACGTGCATGGCGCTCGTGCTGGGCCGCGCGGATGCTTCGGCCACGCGCCGCAAGTGGGGGGCGATCATCGTGATCGGTTACACCGCAGCGGCGGTGGCGATGTTCATTTGGTACTACCCGGTCTATACCGCGCAGACCATCCCCCGCGAGGAATGGCAGTGGCGGCTGTGGTTCGACTTCTGGACCTGATCCGGCCCTAGACGAACGACTCGAACGCCTCGGGCGTCGCCTCACGGGCCAAAGCCATCGCCAACGGCAGGGGTATGTCGAGGATCTCAACTGACTCGGATCCGGCGGCGGTCGTGGCGACCAGCGTGGCCAGCCCGCGGCGGCGCTGGAAGAACGATTGGCGGATAACCCACCCGATGACGCCCGATCGCTCGAGCACCTCGCGGGTCACGCCCAAGGTGCCATGGCCACTCATCACATGCTGATCGGTGATGCCATGCCCGAGATGTTTGTAGGACGCCTCCGCAAGGAAGAGCGCCAGGCTCGCCCAAACCACAAAGACAACGGCGGGTAGCCATAGCGGCAGGTCAAAGAAGTACGTAGCGACGGCCGATGCCAGCACCCAAAACACCGTTCCCCATTGGGCTCTCACATGACATCGTCCGCGCGCCCACTTCCCATGTTGCGCCAGCACCTGGGTCAGCGCGCCCTCTTCCTCCAGCACCGAGTGACCAACACTGATCGCCACCTCACGAGGACACGGCGGAAGCACCTGCGTGGTGCCCCCGTCGCCGACACCGGTGGAGAGGGTCGACAGCTCTGCCCCCTTCACGAAGCGCAGCAGGGCAGGCTGAGTCATGACCACTCCCCGCACCTTGGACTCCTCCACGGTGGTGGTCTTGGTGGTGAACAATCCGCGGACCAGGCGCAACGTCCCGTCCCCGCTGCGGGTGAGCCGCAGATTCCACCAGGTCATCACATAACTGAGCGTCGACAGCAACAGCCATCCAACGATGACAGCGGCGACCCCGGCGAGCGCCAGGACCACGAGGGCTTGGCCCAGCAGCCAATCCCAGCCGCCTTCGACCGCCGAGAACTGCTCGTCGATCGAGATGTCCCCGATGAACTGGCCACCGAAGCCCCCAACCACCGCCACCACGACGAGGCTCGCCAGGCTGAACGGAGCGAACTTCAACCACGACCAATTGATCCGCGCGAGTTCGGTCTCCTGTTGCTGAACCACCGGTTGCCGGCCAACCTGCGATGACGCCTGCGTGCCGTCATCGGCTGACGTGAGCGGCGGCATACCCGCGGGGTCTGGGGCTGCCGTCGCCATCGGGCCACTGGCGAGCGACCCTTTGCGGGCCAAGAGGTAGCTCTGCAATTGGGCGGCTTGGGTGGTGGTCAACGCGTCAAGGTCGATTCGGCTGGAGTCGACGCCAGTGCCGATCGAGACCTTGGACAACCGCAAGACACGGTGAATGGGTCCCGACTCAAGGTCAACGGAACGGACGCGGTCCAACGGAGCCGTCAAGACTTTGCGATTGATCAGACCGCGCCGCACTTGGAGTTGCGTGTCGGTGATGCGGTAGCGGGTGGTCAGCCACGGCACGATCCCGAAGAGCACTGCAGCAGCGACGGCTACAAGGGCAAACCAGGGACCACTGAAAAAACTGTCCTCGCCACGTCCGCCGATGAAGAACGCCACGACCAGGGGAACCGCCAGGTTGCCGATCGACTGCACCGGGTAGAGCGCGATGTTGCGCTTACTTAACCGCTGCCAGTCATTGATCGCCGAGACCGGCGGCGGGGGCAGGTCGTATGCCGGCCCCTGCGGTGGCAGATTGTTCGGGGGCGGCGCAGCGTCCTCGCTCATGTGGCGTCGCCCTCGCTGCGGCTCGTGATCTCGGTCAGGTCGGCGACAACCCGGTCGGCAACGTCGGTGTTGAGGCACTCGATCGTGAGGGGCCCGGCCGCGGAGGCGGTCGTCACCGTGATGGAGGCGAGCTTGAACATGCGCATGAGCGGGCCGCGTTCTGAGTCGACCGTCTGCACGCGCGACAACGGGGCGATGCGCTGCTCAAGGCTCAGCCAACCGGAGCGGGTGTAGATCGCCGAGGAGGTGACTTCCCAGCGGTGCACGCGATAGCGCAACTGAGGCACGACCGCGAGCTCGACGACGTCCCACACCACGAAGGCGATGGCCAACGGGCCAGCCCATACGCGCCATGAGTCGGGGATCGCGAAGGAGTAGATGCCGAAGACAAAGGCCCAACCGATGAGGCCCCCGATCAACGACTTCAGGGCCCAATAGCTGACGGCTGCCGGATCGACCAGATAAGCGGGATCACGAAGCTGATGGGAATCCCCGGTGCGTTCAGGTGCGGTCCTGGCACCATTGTCTGCAGTCACCGGGCCATCATCGCAGCGCTCTACCGATCATCGGTTCAGGCCAGCGTGGCGACCATCAGCGCCTTAATGGTGTGCAGGCGATTCTCCGCTTGGTCGAAGACGATGCTGGCGTTCGATTCGAAGACCTCATCGGTGACTTCGAGCCCGCCAACGAGGTGCGGGTATTCCTGCACCAGGGTGTGACCGAGCGTGGTCGCAGTGTTGTGGAAAGCCGGGAGGCAGTGCATGAAGCGCGCCTTCGGGCTGCCGGTGGCCGCCATCAGATCGGCGTTGACCTGGAACGGGAGCAACGCGTCGATCCGTTCGCCCCAGGCTTCGACGGGCTCCCCCATCGACACCCATATGTCGGTGTGCACGAAGTCCACTCCGTCCACGGCCTCACGTGGGTCATCGGTGATGGTGATGCGCGCGCCGCTCTCCTGCGCGATCGCGCGACATTGGGTGATGAGGTCGCTCGTCGGCTGCAACTGCGGGGTGGTGGGGGCCGCGATGCGCACGTCCATGCCGAGTTTGGCACCGATGAGTAAGAGTGAGTTGCCGGTGTTGTTGCGGGCATCGCCGAGGTAGGCGTATGCCACGTCGCTGAGCGGTTTGTCGGCATGCTCGGTCATGGTCAGCACGTCGGCCAGCATCTGGGTCGGGTGCCAATCGTCGGTGAGCCCGTTGTAGACCGGCACGCCGGCATACGAGGACAGCGTGGTGACCAGGTCTTGGGACGAGCCGCGGTACTGGATCGCGTCGTACATCCTGCCAAGCACGCGCGCGGTGTCGGCGATCGACTCTTTGTGGCCAATCTGGGTCGAGGCCGGGTCGAGGTATGTCGTGCTAGCGCCTTGGTCGGCGGCGGCGACCTCGAAGGCGCAGCGGGTGCGGGTGGAGGTCTTCTCGAAGATCAGCGCGATCGACTTCTTGGTCAGCAGGGGCTGCTCGGTGCCGGCATATTTTGCTCGCTTCAACTCCCGGGCGAGGTCCACGAGGTAGTGGATTTCGGCGGGGGTGTGGTGCTGCAGAGACAGCAGACTCCGACCACGCAAGTTCACGGGCATGTCACGAACTCCTCAACGAGATTGGACCGAGCGCTGATCTTAGTGGGCCAGTGTTACGAGGAGGCGCGTTTGCTCCACGCCTCGTGATCAGCCCAGGTGTTGATGTCGCCGATATGCTCAGGTTGCGCACTGACCTGCTCGACTCTTAGGTCGCGGACCAGTCGTTTCACGGGCAAGTTGTGTCCGGTGCCCAGACCCTCGCAGGCGCTTCGCAGCGACTGCGTTCGGTATGCCGCCAAGAGCCATTGCTCTTGGCCGCGGCTGTCGTGGGGGCAGAGTCCGTCCACTTCCGGAGCCGCGTTCGTTGCGGCGGCCAGGAGTGTCGGGAGCACGCGGGCCACCCCGGGTTGGTCGACCGCGATGACGACGCACCAGTGACTCGCCGATCCCTGTCTCGCTAGTGCGGCCAGGGCAGCAAGGATCCCGGCTGCGGGACCACCGCTTGTCGGCTCTTCCTCGGCCCAGATCACCTCGCGCTGCGTTGGTCTTATTGGACCTACCACCACCGTGTTGAGCGCCGCGCTTGTTGACTCGACCGCTGCATCCAGCAACGGGACCCCGCGCACCTCGAGCATGGCCTTGTCGACTCCCCCGAGCCGTGTGCCCTCACCCCCGGTCAGGATGATCGCGTCATACCCAAGTGTGTGTGGTGTTTCAGCAGCTGGCACAGCCCCACCGTATGTCGTCGACTTCTTCGCGCGCGAGCACTCAAACAGGCAAACATGGGGAGCACCTCGCGCCCACCCGGGGTTTTGTCCCGCGCGGCCCCCCTTTGCCTCTTTGACTGCCCCGCGGCAGTTGGCCGACGCTCCACAAGTGTCGCCGCATGACGACACGTGCTAATGTCGCCGCATGACGACAATCCGCTCGGTCGCTCACGCCTCTGAACTTGGCCCGACTCTGCGAGAAGCCCGTATTGACGACGGCATGACCCAATCTGCTTTGGCGCAGATCGCTGGTGTGGGCCGGCAGTGGCTAAACAGTTTTGAGTTGGGGGAGAAACCTTCAGCACCCTTGGACATGGTGATGCGGGTGATTGCTGCACTCCGCACTCCGGTGACTCTCACGATCCCGCCAACCCCCGCAAACGGCACCGCAGTTCCTGAGATCGATCTTGACGCACTGCTGCGCCAGTACAACCAATGAGCCGCCTGGCTCCGGACCACACCCTTCACGTCGTCATGAATGGCCAGGTGGTTGGCGGTGTTCAGCGAACCGGAACGAAGCAGATACGCCTTTTGTATGCCGAGCCGACGTCGACCCTCAGCACGCCACTTTCGCTTTCGATGCCGCTCAGCACGCCGCGCCATCGAACGAAGGCACTCGCCCCGTGGCTCGAGGGGTTACTACCGGATCGGCCGGAGACCGTGCGGCAGTGGCGGCGCCAGTTCGGCGTCAAAGGTGACGACCCCATTTCTCTCTTGAAGCACGTGGGCGAGGACCTTGCTGGTGCCGCACAGTTCGTGCGCCCAGATAGGCTCTCCGCGGTCTTGGCGGATTCCGGTGCAACTCGTGTGCTCTCCGAGGGTGATGTGGCCGAGATGATCCGACGAGCCAAGGCAGACCTACCGGTCTCTCTCGATGATTCCAGCGACGGTAAATTCTCACTGGCAGGCGCTCAAGCCAAGATCGCCCTTCGTCAGTCACCCTCCGGATGGACTGATCCTTGCGGACGAACGCCTTCAACCCACATCCTCAAGCCGGCCATTCCGGGCATGGAAGATCAGGACCTCGTCGAGCACGTGACCATGAGAACGGCTGAAGCCATCGGTTTGGGTGCTGCCATGACTCGCGTCGAGACTTTTGGCGACATCCGGGCAGTTGTCGTTACTAGGTACGACCGAGTTGCAGATCCGACGGGGACCACGCTGCGAGTTCATCAAGAGGACATGTGCCAAGCGCTCGGGGTGTGGCCATTCCGCAAGTACGAGAGCCAGGGCGGCCCTAGCGCGCCCGCGATAGCCGACCTCATCAAGACCTATAGTTCCGGACCGTCCGGCGACGACAATCGCCGCTTCGCCCGGGGGTTGGTCTTCAACTGGCTGATGTGCGGCACCGACGCCCATGCCCGGAACTACTCGATGCTGCTCAGCCGAGGAACCGCACGACTAGCTCCCTTATACGACCTGAATAGTCACCTGGCCTACGCAGGCGGCTCCAGCACCAGTTTGTCGATGAGCATCAACGGCGTTTTTCACGCTGCGGCCATCACCTACCAAGACTGGTCGGACTTCGCGCCGTCGCTACACGTCGATGAAGGATGGCTTCGCG